>JBBRKX010000005.1:0-27369 GCA_038231675.1 Chthonomonadales bacterium
TAAAGGGCACAGGCGTACGCGGGACCTGGTGGGGACTTTATAAGTTTCAATTCCACAATGGTGCGATTAAAGGTCCACTTCCAAAACGGCGGTCGGGGGCGCGGTAACTAGTTTCAATTCCACAATGGTGCGATTAAAGGCCGCGAGTTGAGCCTTGAGTCTGTCGATCTCGTCCGTTTCAATTCCACAATGGTGCGATTAAAGGTTCGCCAGGGTGCCACCGAACCGGCGTGCCAACCTGGTTTCAATTCCACAATGGTGCGATTAAAGGTTGGTCGCCTGTGGTGGGAGAAGCTCAGGTGGTGCGCTGGTTTCAATTCCACAATGGTGCGATTAAAGGCAGGTGCGCTCTGCTCCGCAACCTCTTCGCGGCACGTTTCAATTCCACAATGGTGCGATTAAAGGCTGCCGGGATGGTGGCCGGTGTGCAGTATAGTGCCGGTTTCAATTCCACAATGGTGCGATTAAAGGTCGTCGAAGTTCGTCGGTGTCGAGCGTGGGATTTCGGTTTCAATTCCACAATGGTGCGATTAAAGGTCTCCTTCTGCGGGTCGGCATCGCCCCCCGCCATCATGTTTCAATTCCACAATGGTGCGATTAAAGGACGGACCCAAATATGAGGTGGCCGGGAGCTTATGGGGGTTTCAATTCCACAATGGTGCGATTAAAGGGCGGCCATCAGGCGCTTTCTCGTTAGGCTGTGGGAGCCGTTTCAATTCCACAATGGTGCGATTAAAGGTCATAATATCAACTCCAGGAGACCCCGAGCGTTTACGTTTCAATTCCACAATGGTGCGATTAAAGGCAGATCATTGCAAGACGATTTACAATCTCAGAACGCGCGAGTTTCAATTCCACAATGGTGCGATTAAAGGCCCTCATGGGCGGGTATAATTGTTGTAGCCCCCTGTCGTTTCAATTCCACAATGGTGCGATTAAAGGCCCACATTTAGGGTAAATATACGATTCGTCACTATATGTGGGACATCAGGGCCAAACAATAATAGATTCGACAACATTAGCGGGTGATTCCTGCACAAAGAGTCGTCGGACCCCCTCGTGGAAGCAGACGATTGGCGGCCGACGACTCCCGCACCGTCTCTTTGAACACACAATGGAAAGCTAGAAAAAATTGCTCACAGGCAGCTTCTCAGCCCCAAGCACCTGACGGTCAATCCACTTCGAATCGCGCGACACCCACAATAGAACCGCGTCCTTCGGAGGCTGGATGATATTCATCAGCCCCGCCTTCATTCGCTCCAGCTTCGCCTCCGACAAATCCCCCTCGAACACAGAATTCTGCACGCGCGGCAAAAAACGCTTCATATACTTGCACACCTTCCCAACCCGCTTCTCGTCAATATCATACACCAGGATAATATACAAATCAACCTCCAAATCGGAACGCCAATTGCGGTCCCTGAAACATCCTACCGAACCACCGAACATTCCAAGCCCTATTCCCAGTCCGTCGGCAACTGTTCCAAAGTAACAATTGGCTTCCTATTCAGAGAATTAAGTGCCTCGAAAAGCGCCTCTTGCAAGAAAGAAATCACGCGCTTACCATGTGTTTCGTAGTCGCTTATGCCAATCGGCCTTCTCCCATGAGCAAATAGAGATTGATTTCGAACTGACAAAAACGTCAATAACCATCCACGGTTGTCAGCGAACTTCGCCCCCACAGGATCGTCAGGAAAAGCGCCCGCCAGCCTCCACGCCATATCAAGGCCAACCTTAATTGTCCCCCGGTCGTCTCGGGATTGCTCAAGTTCGCCACGAATAGAATCAGGTACAGCCGCAGAATTCACGCCGCTGGTATCCAACCCATGCTTTTGCTTAAGCCAAATCTGCGCAGTCATCTCCAGAGCCCGATACAAACGGCCAACCGCATCGTCGTAGCGTCCCTGAGCCGCCCGGCGTTCAGCGTTTAGCAGCAAATCCTCCACCAGTTCAAATCCGTGCCCTCTTCCGTCTCCAAGCTGCGCGAGAAACGTCTTGTGATTATCCGCAACCCCGCGATACGGCTGAAGCAATCGAGTCGCCTGTGCATGATCGAAACGATCCCATGCATCAAAAGCACGACACAAAGAAATCCACCGCTGCAGTTTGTTGCTTGATGCGTCTGTAGTGAATCTCTCAGCCGTATCCTCCAACTCGTCCGCCGCCCCCGAATAATCGAATCTAGCAATCAACTTTCGCGCCAAACGCATACGGCGCTCCGCCTGAGCGTCCAAAACCAGAACTGGTCGCACAAATTCAGTCCCGTCTGCGGTCTGCCTCAGGTCCTGACGCAAGCCCGCAACCATTTGCATTCTGCATCTGCCATCCTCCAGCGCCGCTGCCGCCAGCCCCGCGCTCATCGACTTCGTCCCGCCTGTAAAATCCACAATCACCGAGGTCTCAGGCGTCTCCAACATAAGGCGGTCAATCAATCGCAGTGACACAAGATAGCAGTCACCCAGGTTGTCGAAATGCTCGATAGTATGGACCTCAAACTGTCCAGGATTTAGCATGGCTACTTTTGTGATATTAGGAAGATCGGGTTTCTCCTTCTCCTGAGAACTCTTCAAGACATTTCCCTCTCCAGAAACCTGGGTATAACTACCCTTCAAGCGCTCGCTGTCAGCGGAACAGAGAAAATGCACAAAATCCGGTCGAGTTCGCTCAATGCCGCGCAGAATTGGCTGATGAGAGCCCCCAACGGTAACAATAAGCGCCTTACGCATACATGCCCTCCTTATTCTGCGTCCACCAACTGAATAGGCACAGCCAATCCAAAAACCGGATGGATAATACTAACGCCCCGATTCTTCAATAGACTCTCCGTCGGCCCGTCAAGAAAATCGCTCATCCGCAATGCCCGCCCAACAAACTCCCGATCCGAATCGCACCTAAAACATGCCCCGGACCGCAGCATCACCAAAGGCCGCTTAAACACATTCTCCACTCCAAAATCCGGGCCAACCTTCCCGTATTTCGTAAACGCCTCCCAAAATCCATCCACAGGGTCCCGCCGCGCCGGCTGAAAAGTCGATAGGACCACGACGCCATTCGCGCTTGGGCGTGCCGCATCCAGCCACTCCGCCCTTTCCAATTCCGAATCCACGCAGAAAGCGCCACGCCCCGTCGACACATCCGCGCCAAACCCCGTCTGTGCCAGCAGTCGAAACAACTCCATTAGCCGCGATTCGAATCCGCCAATGACGCGCGCATAAATCGAAAGATAAGCCGAATCCAGAAGCGCGGGAGATTCCGTATTTAACGCTGTCTCCTCTACAGGAAAGAGACCATCGTCGCCCGTCGTGCCCGTTGCCCTACTCAGTGTGTTCCTGAGCCTCCCGCTTTTCACGAAGACATCATCCAAAAGGTCACCCGCCTCAGGCCGCCCGCCTTCCTGCACTGTTCGAAATGCAGACGGGAGCAGCCAGCGGGCGCGCTTAATTCGCTTACGCTCCTCCTCACCCCAATTTATAAGTCTTAGGACGATAGGAATTGGCAGCAAATCCCCTGGAAAAGCGTCCGACAGAACGAAAGGCGGCTCACCTTCCAATGCGGGTTCCAGAATCTCCGTCCGCAGCCGCTCGGCCCCCCAGCAGCGCGCCGCCGTCCAGCACAACATCCCAAACAGCGTATCCGCCTGCCACGGAGTGACCCAGGGCGACAACGATTGAATTCTAAGCCTGTAAAGGCGCATCGGGGCCTTCCCATTCATCTATGAAGCTTCCAGGATTCTGTTGTGTCACCTCAATATCCTTAAAAGCGACTTGGCCATATCCCTTACTAATGCCGGAGCCAACACCCGTCTGCTCTACAAGAGTAAGCCCATGCCGAACGAACAAAAACAGAGCATGGCCCCCGGCCTTCCCTCGGTACGAACACGAACGGTCTAAGTCCCAGACTTGAACTCCGATGTTCAAAGCGAATGTTGAACCTGCAACGACACGCTCGACGCTTCGAGGATGCAGCGCCGTTCCTACCTTGCGGTCGATAATGTTCTCAGATTTGGATTCGAGTTGGCCGCCATCAAGAAGGCATCCATCGCGCACGATGATCCGGGATGGGCCTAGATCATGCCTGGACTTCTTATGGGGGCCAAAGATTCGGCAGATGAGACAGTCTGCTTGAATACAGCCGCACGGCTCGTCTCCGCGATTACCCCCAAACTTGCCCATTGCCTTTTCCAATTCTGAGCGTAATTTGCCTTTCAAAGAAGAACCGGGAATGTAAGGTCGGCGCGTCACGGCATGCTTGATACACGTCAGGTCGGTCCCTCCGATCTGAAGCAGGTCGTCGCTGCCGCCGATTCGCATTCCGCTGACGCATTCAATCGTGCCCGTGATAACGAAGTGATCTATCTTCTGCAATGTCTATCTCCTCTGATTCTCAAAGAACTGCGAACCGAAGCCGACAAGCGCCTCGAAATGCGGCAGAAAGCCCTCCAGAAAGTCCTTCTCACCTCTAACAGCAGCGACGTTTTGCTTAATGAAGTCATGAAACAGTCGGGGTATCTTGGGATCTCGCTTGCCGTACGCGTCCGCCGCGGCGACGTCCAGCATTTGAAATTCTGACAGCTTGGCATCCCATGACGCAGAACCAGCCTTTAACTCCGCTTCGATCGCCCGGCAATGCCCGAAGAACCTGCGCAGTTGATTCGTTGTGAGTGGGGGTGAGGCGTGGGCCATTGGGCGCACAATTCCTTCGATTGGTTCCCGGCTAACGTAACCGCTACGTAGGTTGCCGTGCTCATCGAAGTAGCCTTCCTTGAGGTAGCCGGGCCAGAGTTGTTCCAGGGACTTCTCCGGCGGAGCTCCTCCTCCGGCCAGTCGGCGGCTGTCGTAGGTCATCGTTCATCTCCTGTTGCTGTGCGCGTGGCGGTGAGGGCGTAACGTAGAATGGCAGGCAAGTAGCGCGTCTCAGCCCTTTGCCGGCTGTCAAAGTCGCCAACTACCTGGTCTATCCAGTTTCTCAACGCCCGTTTGTCCGGATTGTCGTCAATGGAACGGGGATAATTTCTCTCCACGTGATACACCAGTCGAGCGGTAGTCAACGGCACCTTTTCCTGCTGCTCCGCCATCCGCAGCAGCGTCTGGAGCCATCCACGCTGCGCCGCATTCTGGTTAACCCATTTGCTCAAACAAGTACAATGATGAGCAATCGAATCATGCTCCTTCCACTCCCAAACCTGACCAAACGCCGCGAACCGATTGCGTCCCAGCTCCTTCGCGCTCTTCAGTAAATGGTCCGCCTGTTCAACCGCGCGACGAATTGGTCTCTTCCTCTGCACGACCGCCATGCCGGCGCTAACGGTCAATTCCGGGTCTGCGAATTCGCCATGGAACAACTGGCGGGCATGGTACGCGTAGGCAAACAGGGTATTCCATGGGCCGACCAGCAGTAGGTCGTCTCCTCCCGAGAATATCGTGTAGATCTTATCCCACTCTGGTTTCGCCAGCTCCCTATCCAGCTTTCTGGCAAAAAACGCGTCCAATCGGTCGCTAAAAGCCGAGAGCGCCAGTAGGTCCCGCGATTGCTCCAGAATGCCGTGAACGGCCTTGCCAAGTGAATCGACATCCATCTTTAGCACGCCAAGCAAGTATGCGCCGGCAGAAGCTTCTGCGAGTTCCTTAAAGTCCAAAGGAATGCGGCCCGACTCGTCCGTAGGAATGTGCCTGGCCAGCCGCCGCGTGAGTACGGCTGCGCCGAATTTCGACACCGATTGGTCGCCAGCAAGCGAGAAGGGAATGGCGCCTGGCATTGGAGCGGGTTCAGCAGAATGGAGCGTTACGCCACATCCCGCAATGTCGAAACTATCACCCTTTACGGATGGATGAATCACCATCCATTGTGCAGTAGGGAGAGCCTTTCCCAGTTGGTCGTCCAGGAAGCAAGCGCCGCAAACTTCCCGACTCTCTCCGTCCGAATCATTCAACGTTTGCCGCGCTCTTCCCCGTCCACAAATCTCGCACCTCTTCTCAGTTATGGATTCGAGCGTGAGGTTACTGGTTTCCCATTCGCCATTGGCAATTGCTAAACCCGAAAGCGGCCTGCATTTCGCCCGGACAAGCGAGCGCATAGCGCGGTTATACTGTTGCAGCGGGGTGCCGTCGTCCTCCTCTATCACCACAAAGAACCTTATTCTGGCGCCCGTATGGTTCAGAAGCCAGCGTGCAATAGAATCGTACTCCGCCGTGATTCGTTCAATGCGTTCGGCGGATAACGCCTCGCCCTGCAGAATGAACTTTCCCGCCGCGCTCAACAATTGCTGCTCTGCCTGCCATCCGGCTGCGTCCAGAATCCGCAACGCCGCCACTTCGATGAGAGCCTGCAAAAAGAAAGAACGCGCCCTGAGGCGTTTGGACTGCCCGCCTGCCGAATCCCGTACGTCGAAAACATATTCCTGAATCCCTGACAGGCCGCCGACTATGAGCATATCACATTCACTCCTACTTCGATTTCCAAGATCATTTCCTTGCGACTCCTTGCGAATCCTTCCGCTACCACCAAGCGCGGAAAGCATGGTATGTCTCCACACCCGTCAGGTGGCGAATCAGCTTATAGCACTCCAGGCGAATCAGGTGCCGGTAGGAGACGTGGCGACCCAGCCGGCGATGATGGATCGTAGAAGCGAGCCGGGCCTCCAGCGCGCCCAGGAACAGCTTTTTGCCCGATTCCGCCAGATAGCAGCCGTTTAGCGAGCGCTCGAAATGCTCGGGACGAAGTTGGTTCGTGTTGATCAGCCGGAAGATGGCACGGTCCACAATGAGCGGCTTGAATATCTCCGAAAGGTCCAACGCCAGCGAGAACCGCCGCGCGCCCGGCTCGTGGAGATAGGAGATGGTCGGCGTGAGCTGCGTGCGGTACAGCTCCGACAGACACGCCGTGTACAGCACCGAATTGCCGAAGGAGATGAGCGCATTCACCTCGTTGTCCGGCGGGCGGCGCACCCTCTGGCGGAACACCCAATCGCCCGAGAGAATGCGCGGCCACGCCCTGTAGTAGCGCTCACGCATCTTGCCCTCGATGCCCCGCACCGCGTCCACGGTCGGCTGCGAATCGATGAGAGAGGCCAGTCCTTCGATTGTCGCCCAAATCTCCGCAAGCGTGGCGAGCGTGGCCGGCTCCTCGTCGGAAGCTATATCGAAATCCACGCTGGCTTCGAAGGGATTTGGCTCGACGACATGAGGCAGCGATTCACTTGCGGCCACGGGACCCGACTCATTCGCGGGCGGCGGGTCGGCATCCAGGGCAGAATCCACGAGAGCTTCCTGTGCGGCATCCGTAGGAATCCGGGGGCCGGCAGGCGCATCCACTCCCACCTCGCCAGGCTGCTCCAATAGATCGATATCTGTCTCGCCAGGCTTTCGCGCCGAGTAGTAGGCGACGTTGCGCAGGATGGAGTGCGCGCTCGCCCGCACGAGTTCTTTGCTCAGCATGAGGCGCGCCGGCGTGCTGGTGTAGTGGCTCACCTGGTGGACGAGCAGATAGCCGGAGTGCAGGTACTCGCGCGGATAGTAGCTGCCGCTATAGAATCCATAGTAGTTGAACACGTGCAGGGGAATGCGCTTCTGGCCGAGGAAGGTGAGCAGCTTGGTGTTGATATCGACCTCGCCATAGAGGTAGAGGCTCTCCACGTCCTCGATGGGAATGGGCTTCTTTTCGCCGGCCGCGTTCTCCAGGTAGAGCGTGTTGTCCTTGCGCATCATCCGCCCATTGGAAATCATATAATAGCTTTTCATAGCGCCGGTCTTCCACTAATGGCAGATTGAACCGCAGAGATCGCAGATTAGGCGGAGAGAGCGGTCGGCTCTGGGCTTAATGAGCTTGCCTCTCTTCGGGCCCTCTGCGTTCTCTGCGGTAAAATAGTGTCAGGCGCCGCCGTCAGCCCCAGCACAACTCCTGATAGGCGCATTGCTTGCAGAGCGGCATGGGCTTGGGGACGACCGGCGGGGTGGGCATCTGCCGCACGGCCTGGACGCCCTCCAGAATCGCGGCAATCTCGGTCTCGCGCTCGGCCGTCAGCTCGACCTCCTGACGCTTCTTCTCGAGCGGGAAGTCCAGCACGCCGCTGGTGACGATTCCTTTGACGTGCTTGAGGTAGTAGAGGTAGTAGAGGAGCTGCGCGAGGGAGGCTTTGGGCGCGCCGCGGCTCTTCTTGATCTCGTGCACTTTGCCCTCGTCGGTAAAGTCGAGGCGCAGCAGGTCGTCGATAAGGATGTCTTTACGGGTCTTGTCGGGGTAGGTGGTCTCGTGCAGCAGGGCCCCGAGCGCGACGTTCTCCTGTCCGGCCGTGCCGCCTCCACTTCCGCCGGCATGCTCCTGCTCCATGCCATGCGCGTACCACCAGAGCTTGCGCGGGCAGAGCACATAGTAGTGCACCTCGGTCCCTGTGATTCGCATGTCCGCAATGCTATTTGACGTCACTCCAGGCAGCATCAACAGCACCTGTCGTTGATGTCATAATCTGCTGACAGCGGACGATCCAATCGTAGCCCTGTTCCGTCCAACGAATCAGGTGCATCTTCAACGTACTCAAATAATGCAACGATCTGCTTTCGCCTATCTAACGGGATCGTTCGTTCAGCTTCCCTACCTGCGTCCGCTGCTTTCCTTTTTGCATTACGCCACACGCGCGCATCAACGTTTACGATAAGTCTCTTCGCCTCCATGTGTTTGCCCGCCTCTTTCAGGGACTGCCACTCCTTCTCGTATCTCGCCGGAACCACCTGGGCCGACTGAAACAGGTTCTTCTCAAGATCAACGTCCTGTGCGTCCAACATCGGGCGAAGGTTGGCAACCACATCACGGAAAACCGCCCGCTTCAATTCCATCTCCTTAAGCTGATCGCTGGGTAAGCCATCGGGATACACGTCTCCAATCCATTTGCACGCGATCTCGAATGTTAGCGGCTGGGTCGGCACGTTGTCCTTCGTTCGGTTCAGAAGTTCGATGCCATAAATCAGTTTCGAGCCACTGTCATCGGCGCATGCAATGTGGCACATGCCAGGACGATCAGGATTGGGCTCGCCATGCCGATTTACCCGTCCGAATCGTTGCAGCAGGCCATCCGCCGGAGCAACTTCGGTAAACATCACGTCAAAGCTCACATCCAACGAGACCTCGATCACCTGTGTCGAGATCACGAGAGCATACGCTTCTATATTCTCCTTTTGCTCACGGCGGGCACGATCGCCAATTGTGAAGCGGGAGTGAATTAGCAGAGGGTCGAGGGCCGAAAGCAATTCCCGCATCTGAATCGCCTTGTCCACGGTATTGCAGACTACGACCGTGCTCTTCCCGGCTTTGACGACTGCGGTAATCTCATCAATTAATTCGTCAATATGCTTATCTCGATGCATTACGATCTTGCGACGGACTTCCGACAGCAGAGGGTCATCGTCTGCAAGGCCAATCTCATTTGTAATGCCCGCAGCCTCCAGCAACGTGTCCTTCAATGATGTCGGCAACGTCGCTGTCATGATAAAGATTCGCGCGTTTAGCTTTTGAAGATATTCCAGGAGGATGTGGATCAGACCAAGCGTATGACCATCGTAGGCATGAATCTCATCAAAGATAACCAGGGAATCGGTCAATTCCAGCAGCCCAACCTCGAAGAACTTGCGCCCGAAGAAGATGTCAAGCAACTGGTAGACGGTAGTGACTTTGATGGGCGAGTAGATTTTTCGAGCCGCGTCCCTACCGGCGCGTGCGATACGAACTGCTTGCTCCAATGGTATCTCGTCGTTGAGCGCATCCTGCAGATAGGCTAGGTCCGTGTTCGAGTGCAGGATCGTTACGTTGTCGTTCTCGGAAACTCTTGTCCGGCCCTCTGCGTCTGGGAATGCGCGGCTAATCCTTTCGGCCATCGCGTTGATCGACACCTGATATGGGAGCACATAGAAGATCCGCTCATGTCGCTTCCGATTCGCGAGTGCCCACCGCAGCGCGGCTTCCGTCTTGCCTGCGCCTGTCGGGGCGATCAACGCCGCACTACCGTGTATTCTTGCTGCATCCTCCTGTATCGGCTTCCATCCTTGCCAATCCGTACCATCCTCGGCTCTACAGTACTTCTGCATGTAAGCTTCAACGGCAGCGAGAGTGACATTACTTCCGCGGATCGTGTTTCCGACGCCGGAAGAGGCTAGATGGTCGGCCGCTACCAAGGCCCCGCGCAACTGCGTCTGCTCAATATCCTCGAAGGCTGGTCTAACCGCGCGGATATAGAGAGGTACGTCGTCGGCCGGCGAATCTTTATCTGCTTTGAACTCCCAGTTAGAGAGAACGCACGGGAACAATCCTCGCAACTCTTCTACCTGTAATTCGTTCCATTTTGACGGCCATTCCGTACCGTCACCGGACTGGCATTGAAAAAAGGCACTGTCTACTGTCCCGCCGTTCTTGCGTGAACCCAAGTTCTTATGATGAGTCAGGAGAGCGAGATAGCCCCGCAGGATCGCGGCATTGGAAATGTCGAATTGATCGCGAAAAACTGCAGCAGACAAAACTTCGTGGCGAAAGTGCCAAGCTTCGCCACCAGGCTGCAGCATCTGCTGAAACCCCGAAGCTGCCTTTCCGAAGTCGTGGTAGAGTGCGATGTCGTCCAGTAGCTCGGGTAGCTCCGGCCATATGATTCTTATGGTTGCTGCGGCGGCGCGAACTGCTTTCGTATGCGCCTCAAGCGACCGGTCTGGGTCCTTGGGATCGCTCTTGGCTAAGAGCATCTTTGTAACTCCAGATGTGATAGCAGTCTTCCGTATCTGCGACCTGAACCATAGTTGGAGAGCGAACCTCTTGGTAGGAGGCAGCATCCGTCTTCGGTGACATAAGTACAGGTCGACGACCATCGTCAAAGAAGAGGGGAGAGGCATATATCGTTCCGAAACCGACGCCGATAGGCAAGCACTGATTTCGAATAAAACCCTGCCGAATCTCGCTCACAACAACGTCCTGAACTTCGATATGAGTAATCAAGTCCTCTGAACGGCCGAGACAGAGCGGATTCTGCGGTGCAGCGAACCATTCGGAATCCAATCCTTCGCGTGACAGAATTGAAAGTACAGGCATTCCGAGGAATTCGCGCTCACGGGGTGACGGAGCGGTGCCTGTCTGTGGTGAGGATTCAGTGGCGCGCTGCGGTAGTTGGCAAGTTTGAAAGTCCAAATTCACGGCGGCAAAATCCATCGACCATCCGAGGATCAAGCGTTCAGGTTCTACCCAGCCTCCCTTTGCCGCGCACAAAAGCCCATGAATCGTGCTGGGGGGTGGACAGCGGAGGCTGCGGATTGGAAGAGAACCAGTCTTCCCAACGGCACCCGTATTGTAACGAGGGTCACGGAAATGAGCCGTGACCCCGTACAAGCGAAATAGCTGCGCTTTCACGCCGCCACTTCTTTGGCAAGCTGAAGCAAGATGGTTCTCGGCAGTCCAACGATCGGTTGGAAACCAGCCTCACTTATCACTTTTTCGACTCTTGTTTTGTCCGAGCGTTCGCCGTCTACGAATAGGCCGACATATATCCGTTTGTCGAGGAAAAGGTCTCCCCAGTCGGAGAGCACATTCTTGAGCCTGTCGGTGTCTAGGTGTGGGCGGTCGTTGCTGCCGATCCATACAGAATCAAACGGCGAGTCCGCACATGTCATCATCGCGGCGATAAACGCCTTCGGGCGCAGGCTCCCGTCATGCAATGCGCCGCTTGCCGGTCCCTGTCTGTTGCCCACGTCCGCAAGCGCCTGCACGATTGCCTGTAGTCGGCTGGTTCGATCCTGTTCGGGCAATCTGACAAAGGAAACATCCTCGGCCTTGCGGGAATATGGATTAGTCTTCTTTTCTATGGTGCTACCCTTCGTCTGGTCCGGTAAGATATCCAGATTCTTTCCCACATAAAACTTTCCAATGCGATGGGCTTCGATCAGGATTCTCGATTTCATCCACCCGGAGTAGATTCCGATCTCGTTCGGATTGATAACGGCGAATTCACCATTGTACGGTGTGTCGCGCGCAAAGGTTTGAAAGTCTCGAGCGGTACGAATCCCGCTAAACGCGACAAGAGCGTGCATCCGTACCGCAGCAGTCCGCCGCTTGGTGTCCTGGGGCTTGTCCTGTTCCATTTCCCTCTTGAAGAAGTCGAGTAGGAGCTTCCGGTTGACACTTGCAACTGACGCCGTCTTGCCGCTGTCAATTTTTGCCTTTTGGTCCCTCGAAGGCTTTGTCCTGCCGAATCGTTGGTCGCCGCTCAAATCCTTGTCGCCAAGCGCCTCATTGAGCGATTTCAGCAAGATCTCAAGGACTTCCTCGGTTAGTTTTTTGTCTTTTTTGTCTTTTTTGTCTTTCGCATTGGTGATTGCCTCTTGTTCATCATTCGCATTGGTGATTGCCTCTTGTTCATCAGAGGTGAGCTTTGTCCGCAGATAATCCGGCAGCGATTCGCTGATCAAGAGCTGGTTGAGATATGGTTTTCCGCCCTGCTTGAGCACTTCCGGTTGGAAGGCGACGCGCTCGAGAACGTCGTCAACCGCGTCGGTAGTTTCGGTCGCTTCAGACTCGTCAGACTCTTCGTCGGCGTCT
The DNA here is from genome assembly GCA_038231675.1 of Chthonomonadales bacterium. Classification (GTDB taxonomy): domain Bacteria; phylum Armatimonadota; class Chthonomonadetes; order Chthonomonadales; family Chthonomonadaceae; genus JBBRKX01. The sequence continues at coordinate 12,562 of JBBRKX010000005.1, forward strand.
GCTCCGGCGACCATGTAACCGAACAAATCGTCGTCTACGAAGGTAATAGGATCGCCGAGGGTGAACGCCTGGTTTCTCCCTTGGCGGATCACCGGGCTAGGCTGACTTTGCAATGCCTCCCGCCAATACTTCTTGAAGCACTGGCTGCTGACGTATGGGTATACCTTTCCGTCGTAACCGCGCATGTATTTGAAGTCGAAGTCGTCCGGCCGGCTTTTGCCGCGGTTAAAACGAACTGCTTCGCCATGGATGACGATGCTCATTGCGAGTGTCTTTGCTACCATGTCCATTTTCTCCTATTCCTCGGCGACGCATAATAAATAGAGCAGACTCGTTACTTCGTATTCAGGTGAGTAGTTCAGCGCACGGAGCTCGTCGACCGAAAGGCGCAGCCCGGTCTTATCAGGCTTGTTGTAGTCGCATAAGAGGACGAGAAGCTTCTCCTTGGTGCGAATGCTACGCAGTTGGCGAATGAGTGGATCCCGATAGCGAGAATCCATTCCTTTGATCTTCCGCGCAATGCTGTCCAACGTGTCGAATCGACGCTTCTGATCCAGTACTTTGTCCTCGTAGATTCTCAGCAACTGTCTTTCCTCCCGCCGAAGAATCGGCTGCTCCCGTTTCGTTGTCCTTTCGCTAACTATCTGTCGAACAAGCGGAGCAACCGACCGCCTTACTTCTATGTCGTCGCATAGGCGCTCGAAGAACTCATTTCGTTGCTTCGCCTTCGTCTTACTATTCTTCCAGAGCTCCGGATTGCAGCGCGTCATCCACTGCGTGAATATCGCCTCAGCTCCCACCGACCTTCTTATTTCCGCGAAAAACTCCAAAGACTGAGCAGGCAGATGCAATTGGAACAGACGCGCAGCTTGACCATTGTCAAAAGTGATCACAGTCGCGCCGTTTTGTGGGATTCGAGGGAGGCTTCCCTTCTGGCTGTGGTCCCACAACACGCTTCCCGAGACAATGCGGAGAAGCTCTACACGCCCTTTGAGTTTCTCGTAGCCATCGGTAATTGCTCTACTACCGCTTGCATTACCAGAAATGAGTCCTTGTATCGTCGTAACGGCATCGTCCACAACCAGGGTTTGAAGCTCAGGCTCTGTGACGTGGAAAAAGTACGGTCCAGTGCTGCAGAACCGACAACCGAGCGGAAGAAGAACCACCGAGCGGAAACAATCGGCGCACACCAACTTGCCGCCTAGATTCGGAAGAGTTGTAGGATCGCCTGTGATTCCGCCGGCCAGCGGAAACCAGGATCGATTTGCTGTCTTGTAGCCAGGCTGGACGCCACAGACTTGACACAAATCGCCGGAGGCTGGCCGGGTTGGTCGTGCCAGACTACGAAGTTCATGCTCGTATCCTGGCAAACTATCCTTGTTGATTCCGGTGTAAGAGTTGTTCTGCCAGTATTTGGACAACACTTTGAGGTTCTGCAAGCCGCCTATCTGAGTTAGCAACCAGTTACTAGCTGCTTGTAGGTCGTCAGAGGTCAGGAGACTAATGGATCCCTTGTTGCTCAGCCTGGCAGCAATGCCTCGTCCAGCGTCCACGAAAGGATTACCTGTAAGCATTAGCTTATCCATGGGCTGCCTCCACCATCCCGAATCCAGCCGAATTCTTCTCGCTCAAGCCACAATCGCAGCGAGCTCCTCCTCCATGTCCATATGGTCGAACAGGTCCCAGTCGGCATCGGGATCGAAGTCCGCCAGGAAGTCGATGTCGCTGTCCGGCCGGAAGTCGTCGCGCAGGATGGAGCCAAACACGCGCAGCTCCACGATCTTCCACTTGTCGCAGAAGGCATGCAGGGCCAGCGAATCGAGGTCAATTCCATGCGTTTTCATTTCGCCTCCTCCTGCCCAGCCGCCCCTCGGCTTAAGTGCTCCTGTTCCATCCCGTGCGCAAACCACCAGAGCTTCCGCTGGCAGAGTACGAAATAGTGCACCGCGGTGCCCGTCATGCGGATCGCAGCAAAGTCTTGCATACTTGCCTAGTCGCTCTCAGTACCAGAAAATATCAAGCCGCTGTCATCCCCGGAACCGTAGAGATAGTAGGGATGCCGAACGAGCCAGGCCGTCTCCTTGTCGTCCTCACCAATCAGGAATGTCACCTCGTCTAACATTCCGTTTGTGTGTGCGAAATTGAACTCGTACACATGACATTGCACGCCGTGTTCAATCTGAAAGCGCCGAAACTCCCTCCAGTTCTTGAAAGACTGATTCGCGTCGTCAATGGTGTTGAGCCTGTAGTCCACGTAGACCATCTTTTGTGGCGGAATGTCCCGGCTTTTCCATTCCATCGTATTGTCGTCGCCTTCATCAACTTTTTGCTTGGGGAGAATCAGCCAGTTTCCGATGGCGCAGTTTTCTAACGCTTGGCGATTGGCGCGTACATGTGGGGCTTCCACCGGCACATCCGGATACAGTGTGTCTACAAGCTCGACAAATCGTTTTGCCGAATAACCGCCGTTCTTCAGAAGCCTATTCGATTTCCTCAGAACTTCGGTCATCTCCCAACCTGTTCCGCTTTTGTAGTGTCCATAGGGAGCCGGATAAAAGCTCAATTGTCCCTTCGTGTCCACCCGATATGGCCTCACGAGAAAGAGTTCACCAACAGCGCCGGTCCTTCCATCGCCGCGGTACTGGAATCGTGCCAGCCTACCGGCACGCTGCGCAAGGCGATCTACAGGGCACAGATCGCTGATCATAAGGTCCGCACTGATGTTGACGCTGAGTTCGCCGATCTGGGTTAGGATGGCAACGCCCCTCGCTACCCCCTCTTTCCACGCTTCACGCCCCAGCATTCCGTATAGGCGCTTTTCTATCTTGACCTTGTGCGGTTCCGTAAACCGGCTATGGTAAAGAACTACGTTGGGGCATCGCCGTTGGCGGAACCACTGATAATACGCCTGAGCGCGTTTGACAGTATTTGCGTAGATGATTGTCGGTTCACCTTCGAGCGAACGTCGCAATAGCTCCTCTATATCCTGAGGGTTCTCCATCTTACCGTAGCGCTTAAGTCTACAACGGACTCGCTCCAAGTCTGTTTTGTCTTCGAAGATCGCGGCCGGAGTGAAGCCGGACTGAGTGTAGCGCTTTCGAGCCGACTCCGGCACTGTCGCGCTCATCAGCAGAACGGGTACGCGCAATAAGCGGAGTGCCCGCAAGAGCGTCACGATGTTCTGTTGAGTAAAGTCGTCGTAAAAGTCCGCTTCGTCGATGATAACGCACGCGTGCGCCAAGTTGAAAAAGATGCCGTGTTGGTCTTCGCGGGTACCTGTCAAGCTAATGCAAAGGTGGTCTATCGTCGTAACTGTGATCGGGGTTTCCAAGAGCCGCGCGTGCTCCTGCTCCATTCCATCGCGACCGAGCCACGCGGTGGAATGGTAGAGGCCCGTTGCGCTTAGATTCTCAGCAGCGGCGACAGACAACGCATTTGCTGTAAAGCGGGTCGGCATTGCAATAACCACGCGATCCGCCCGGGTATTGTCGATCTGGTGTTGCGCCCATAGAAGCGCCGCATCGGTCTTTCCCGCGCCTGTCGGAGCACGGAGGATTGCGAATGGGTCATCCCAGAGGTCTTCTACGACGAGTTGGACTCCGCGTTTCTCCCCGTGAGGGAATTGATAGCCAAACGGATTGAATCTTAGCGGTGTGTCTCCTGCTTCAGTCGCGCTTGCCCGATGATCTACCAGTTGGAGCAGCGCACGTGGTCCAGCATATTCATAGCGTCGGACTATCGCTGACTCAAAACCCACCGGGTCACTGGTACGAATAGCGCTTGCGATCCCCACAAACTCCTCCCAGTATTTGCGGAATTCCGGTTTATCGTCCCATCGATCTTCATGTCTGTAGCCCAGTTTGCCGTGATGGGCGCCGATTGCAATACGAGCTGGGAGTGGTAATGACACGCCTCGTCGATTTATGAACTCCAAGGAAGCCATTTCGTGGCGAAAGCGTGCGACCCGCAGGTGTTTGCCGGTCGTTTTCCCAGTTTTCAGAAACTCGTGATAGTCTGCCTGGCACGGCTGTTGCCAGGCAGGGTGCTTCTTCCCTTCATCGTGCCAGGGTACGCTCTGACGCACCAATTCCTCAAGGTCACCGCCAGTGCGCTCTCTATACTTTTGGCAGACAAATAAACGTGCTGGAAACACCTCATCACACTGTTCAGTCAGGTGGCGATTGTGATCTTCCAACGTGACGCCGAAGGGCTTCGCTAAATGCGTCATTACCCTTGCTCGGGTTGCTCGGTGGTCTCGATCTGAGCCACATCGTCCGCTACAATCGGCGCACTTGGTATGCCCTGCTCAAACTGCTCTGTAGTCATGACTACGTCGCTGCCGGCCGGGTTGTAGAGCACGTTGCTGGCATCGTCGGCAAGGAAGGCCAGTGCTGCCTTGTATGCACCAGCCACGCTGTACGGTTTCTCAGGACTTCCATCAGCGCCCTCGACTCCGCCGCTGATATCATCGCCGAAGAAGCACTTCGCGTTGCGACCGTTCAACTCGGCAAGAATGTTGGTTTGTTCCGGCTTCTTGACGCGAAAGTAGCGGCTGGCTTTGCGGCTGAGTCGCGAATCGAACACGACTAGCACCTGCTGCGGCTCCCCGCTGGTGGCGTTTCGGGCATTGTTGGCGTATTCGGTGAGAAATGCCGATGACTCTATCGCCAACTTGATCCGCCGCCGACGCTCCACTTCATTAACGTGTTTGACATGCTCGGTGACGAGGTGCATTTCACCCTCGTAGGTATAGCGCTTTCGGATGCTCACCGCCCCCACGTCAACAAAGAAACTCATGAGCATCATATCCTCCTGGCTGAATTCACGAGTTGCTAACGCCTGTTGCCTAGTGGACTTCAGTTTCTTCTCCTTATCGCTTAGCTTTGCATACGCTTCCTCCGTCACTACGTTGGGATTCTGAGTTAGCCGAATCAGCAAATCGCGCCCAACCTCACTTGGTTCCATTGCGACGGCAGGCGTCGCGGTGAGCGGAGCAGTTCGGCGGCCAGAGTAGTTCTCTTTCTTGGTGTCGAGAAAGCCGCCAAGATCGGCGCGAAGATCTGTTTCGACAATAGTGGTCACACCATCTCCATTGGAGACATAAGTGTTTCCGCGCGCAAGGTCTTCCAGATTCAAACGGTCGAGGGCGCTGAAGAGCGCGTGCCTTTGCTTTTGACCGGAGATGTAAACGCGCCCGTCCGGACGGCGTTTGATCGACGAAGCGTTGCCGAGAATCTTTTCTCCGCCGTTAGCGATGTGATCGCTCATAGGGGCCAACATCGTAATCAGAATTCCTTTGATTTCCACTGCTTTGTTCCTTTCTGTCGCATCGACTACTGGTTGTATGGATCGACTGCCCGGGGGGATTCTGTAATTTCGAGCCCCTCCGCGGGATGTCCCTTTTGAGGGCCCTGGGTGCGCAGGCGCATGTAAGTGACAAGCAAGTGCATGCCATCTTCCGCCTCGATCTCCCCGCTGTTGACGGCATCTAAGAAGCGTGTTGCCTTGACAGGCGCATCGCTCTGGAGTAGCCTTCCGGCTCGGGTTGAAATGCGGTAGAGCATGTCCTGAGGCGATTTCGCGCCCATCGCCGCACTCTCGAACTCAACGAGGATTTTGGCCTTTGCCTTGCGGACCTCCTTCTCGCGGTCTGGCTTGTCTTTCTTGACATCATCATCCGCGACGAAGTACGCCGTTCTGTTAAGCCATTGGCCGAAAATTCGTGCTGAAGAAACGATCTCTTGATTAATCTTCTGTGATTTCATAAAGTACTCCTTGAAGAGCGGTTCGACTTCCTGGGGATATTCAGCCCGCGTTGCCAGGAAGTCCCGAAAGGCGGGCAAGGTAAAGAGTTGCAGAAAGCGACTGGTCACCAGATGGAATAGCTTGTGTTGAGGCGCATCCCAGACTCTTCTGGGATTGTCCGTTTCTGAATAAAGCTGCGTCTCATAAATGAGTGCGTCCAGCATCTCGGACAGCCGGCCTTCTATTGACAGCCGTGTTACATGATTCCCGAACTGAACTTGTGAGACCCCATCATAACTAATAATGTAGAGCGGCAGTCCTTCAATCGATTCAAGAACGCGGCGCGCCCACGGAACCATCTTTGCTTTGCGGGACCAGCGACCGATAGCCCCCAATAGCCCAACGGCTCCAAATGCTGCCGCGTCGCGGGGAGCGAATGGATAGTTTCCCTGAAAGATGCGCGGACGTTTGTATAGCGATTTGGGTGGGGATGTTGAAGCCCTTGTTGTGCGTTTAGTCGGTTTCGCGTCGTTTGGCGTCGTTTTCTTCTGAGCCAACGATGCCTGCATCAGATCGTCCAACTCATCGTGCATCATCCTCTCGAACAGTTCCACAAAATCACGCAGTTCTTCAATTGTCGTCAAGTCCGGAATGATAACGGTGTTCCGCATGGCAACCCAGGCTGCGGGTTTAATTGCGGTTAAGGTGGTAATGGTGGCGCAAGCCGCTTCAACAAGCGTTCCTCTCGGTTCCGTTTGTGACGGCTTGCCGTTGTTGATCTTAGCGGTCGTAGGAGCGAACGAACGCTTGAAAGTGACATCGCTGTTTAACGCTCTTCCGCTCCGCAGAGCTTTGATCAGCGCCTCAGCGTTTTCGTAAGTCCCTTTCGCGTCCCCATCGGTCGTAACGACGGTCGGATAGAGATATTTACCTGAGGCGGCAAGACCAGCAGACTGCACGAGGCGATTATCCTGTCGAAGTTGTTGAAGATGGATTGCGTCATACCGAAGCCTTTCTACTTGGTTTGGGTCGTCCTGCGTCTCCATGCGAAAATGCTCCAATCCGGTCTCAAGGGCTTGGGCCAGGATCTCCGAAAATTCCGCTTCGGTCATTTCTTCAAGCGTTGCCTTCGCTTTCAATAATGCAACTGCTAGACCGTAGCGCGGATAGGGGTGTATGAGGTTCACCGGACAATCGTTCATGGCATTACTCTCCATTCCACGTGCACCCAGCCATCGTTAGATCCGAGATAGAGAGGTGCAGCAGGGTCTTCAATCGCGTCCGCAATCCGTTTTGCAACAGCGGCGGATGTTTCCACACGATACATGTAGGGCGCGTTGGGTACGACATACCCGCGCGGAGTTGGGCTGACGTAATACTGTGGGAAGTAAGGACGAATGACGTTCAGGTGGACAATCTGTCCTTCTTGAAACGTAGTCAGTAGTTGAGGGTCCTTGCCCGCTTCGGCTCTGTCATTGACCGTTACTCGCTTGCCCGCCAACGCATTCATCAGTGGGATAGCCCTGTAGTCATATTCGCGGCTACCTCCAACGAACGAAGCGCCGTGAAGATGCTGTGCCCAATAGTCGTCGAAGTGCATGACGCTCGGTAACTGGCGGAGAAGACCGAACCGCACATGGAATTGAAGCAGACTCGAATAGCCGATCCCCGATTCCTTGAGGGTAATTCCGTGATGTTGCTGTAATCGCCTAAGCAGTGCCTTGCGGTCTTTCTCCGCGACGTGCCAGCCAAGAGCATTTTCGAGCATGCCGAAAAGCATGTCATCAGTTGGCGCAGGTTGACTCCGATAGTACTTACCCGGCATCTTTGCTACCATAGAGAGTGGCGCAAGGGCATGGATGGTTATTAGTCCAACGGCAGAAAAGTCGGCTGGCTCCCAAAGACCTGAAAGGTCAATCTGCATACCTGACATCCTTTCTAACGAGTCCCTGTGAACCTTCCACCATCCCGAATCCGGCTGAGTTCTTCTCGCCGAGGCCACAGTCCCATCCGACGCGAATCAGTTCTTCCGAGCCGGACAGCGTGAAGGGTTCGAATAGAGTGATTATGTTTCTGAGATTTGCCATGTCATTCGATTCAGTTTACCGCATTTGTCCCGTAGGCAGTTGATCTAACTGTGCCAAACGGGTATTATTCCGTTGCGTGCACGCGAGCCGGACGGCGGAATTGAAACTAGGCGGTTGACCTAACCCTTCGTTCAATCTTTAATCGCACCGAAAGTTCTGCCGCTGCACCCTTAGGAGACCGCAGATGCCGTTTTGCGCCGGGTTGGACTGGATAGGGTCGCCATTCGAGGATGATGAGCGGTATCTGTACGGCCCGAGCGTTGCGATTATTATTGATCCGGAGCGGAGCTACGCTGAGATGGCGGCGTTGCGCAAGGAGTTGAAAATGCCGGGCGACAGAGAGTTTCGCGGGCATAACAGCACAGAGGCGATGCAGGCAGCCGTGCTGAAACTCGCATTGCGGCTCAACGCACAGTTCGCGGTCACGCTCTACGACAAGCGCATTACACAGCCGGGCCGGGAGCGGGTTACACTTCCAAGCCCCGCCAGCTTTGCGGCCGCATCCGCACTCAAAACGTTGGAGACTTGCGCTCACAAAAACCCGCTTGCGCGATTGTGGTACGACGAAGGGGATATCAGCAATAAAGCGAGCCAGAAGGCGTTTCACACGGCAGCACAGAGAATCTACCGCAGCTACCACCCAGGAAACATGTTGAAGGTGAGGCCTCGCCCGTCGCATCAGAGTGACCTGATCCAACTGGCAGATGTCGCGGGTTACGGATTTTCGAGACTGGCGCGTGGGCTTGTAGAACAGCCCGACTTGCGGGAAATCCTTGAATCGATACGCGCAGACATGCGCAGCAGCATACGAGGACCGGAAGGATGGGAGACGTAAAGTGGAGAAGGTGACCTGCGGCCCTATCCCTGGCGAGGCATTAGGCCAGGCGCTGCTATCGGGGCCTTGCGGCCTTCCACAGCGCCATATAACCGGGGCAGGTCGTTCAGCGGCTTTTCGGCCCGCAGGAACATTTACAAGCCTATTATACCACTTAATCGCACCAGAGTGGAAATGAAACTTTACACGTTTCATTTGGCTACCTCGATCATCCCAAACCCCGCCGAGTTCTTCTCGCCGAGCCCGCACTCCCACGCCATGCGAATCAGCGATTCGGAACCGGTGAGCGTGAACGGGGCGAACGCGCCGCGAATCTGGATTCCCTTGTACGTGGTCAGCTTCGTGCCGCCGTGCGAGGCGCGGGCCAGATAGTCCGCATCGAAGGCCAGCTCCAGACGCGATTCAGCTTCAGAAGGCGGGCGCCCAGTTACCAGTTCGTATTTGCGGACCAGGTTCCTGCGCACCGCCTCCGAAAACTCACCGGGTCCTTCTCCCCCAGGATTGGGGGCCGGGGGGCCAACTCCCCCAGGATTGGGGGCCGGGGGGCGTGGAACCAGATACCGCGTGCTTCTGTCCTCGCGGGGAACCGAAGCGACAATGGGTGTCAGGCAGGTGAAGCGCATCGGCGACCTGAACTCCGGCTCCGGCAGACACTCGATGCCCGCAATCGTCAGTGGCACGTGGCCCACATTCACCGTCTGCCCCACCGCGAACAGGCCCGTAGCGCTGTGGGTAAGGAAGTCTTCGCGAGGCGACGACAGCAGCCACTCCACCACGCCCGGCGTGATTCGAAGATTGCTTTCCTCCACCCGCCGCCTCCCCTTCGGAACCCGCAGTGTCGAGAACACGAACAGCTTGTACCGCCGATTCCCGCCCTCCTCCAACCGGTAGCCCTCGTCGTGCAGGAAGCTCGCATACTGGGCGTCCGACTCGCCCAGCAGGCGGTATACCAGCCCCGTCAGCAGGTCCTGATGGTCCAGCGGCAGGCGCGCCGCCCGCTCCAGCTCAAATCGAATCTTTAGTCGCATAACCCTCTACTCGCGAAACGGTTGGACAAGCGGAAAGCATTCTCGCACTATTTTCTCGCCCGCCTCCCTCCCTCCTTCCTGCCGTCCTTCCTGCCGTCCTACCTGCCTGCCACCGTCACGCACAGGTAAGTAGTAATGCTTGAACCGGACCTGTGGGCGAGCGGAGGCGGCGGTCCTCGGAAGATAGCGATCAAGCCGTTCCGCAAGGACGCGGAACGGCTCCGCTTCCGTCCTATTTTGGCGACATGGACCCGTACGGCTCCAATTGAATCACTGTCCTACAGACCGTGGATGGAAATCGCGGACCCATGCTTACTGATCCCTGGGATGCAAAGTTCCTGGTCGGCTGGAGGCGCGGAGTCGAGACGCGCTATAACATGCCGTTGTTGCACGTCACTTCACTCGCGCGGACCGCAGCAGCAGGCGTGATCATCCACCCTGAGGGCTCTACACGTTTGACGGGCTGAGTTCCGTTTGCTATACTACGCGTGCAGGGGTTGCCAGGGAGATGCTGGACCGACGCTAAACTGGAGAGGAAGAGCGGTATTGCCGACATTAGAGATACTCAAGGGGCCGCCCGTACCCGTTTTTCAAGCTAAGTAAATCGTTGTAATCGTCGAAATATCCAAGTGAGGTTAAATTTGAGAAGAGCAGTAGGTGTGTTGGCGCTCGCAGGCCTGTTGGTGCAGGGAGCGCAAGCCGCGCAGGCGGAGGACGGGACGGCGCTGCTGAAAAAAATTCAAGCGGCGTATACCGGATTGAAGTCATATTCGCAAAAAGCCAGCTCGACGGTTACGCTTAAATTGGGAACCCAGAGACAGGTGGAAGGGCAGCTAACCGAACTCCGCTATCAGCAGCCCAACAAAGTGTTCATGTCCATTAGCTCGCCTCGCGTCGGCACGGTTGTTTCGTTTAACAATGGCCGGGAAATGCTTGTCTACCACAGCAACATCAACTCCTACCAGAAGAGGCCCGGCCACCAGACAGTAAAGTCTTACGTTATGGCGCTGCGCGAATTCAACATTGCTACCATGTTGGACCCGCTTGCGTTCCTTACCGGCGATCCCGTTCAGGCGGTCGTTTCCGCCGCGGTGCTCAAGGGCGGCGAAATGCTCAACGGGATCGCCTGCAACGTGATAGTCGGCCAGCTCAAGTCCTCGCTGATTGGCAGCGCCAAATCCGGTACAGTGACATTCTGGGCCGACAAGAGCACGAATCTACTTCGTAAGATTCAGATAGAGAATCGCGGAATCCCTGCCACCGTACCAGTGAAAGCCGTCGTGAACAAAAAGCCGGTGGTGAACGTTCGTAAATTCGCCGTGGATCAGACTTTCTCCATTACGATTCAGGAGATGCACGTTAATCCGCCAATGACCGATGCCTCATTCAACTATGCGCTGCCCAAAGGCGCGATTGAGCAGAACCCGGATAAGATGCTGAAAAAGTAGCGGATGAGGAACTAAAGAGGACAGACGATCCCGGACAGGTGACGCAATAAAAAATCCCGCTGCCTTGCGCAAAGCGCGCGTCGTCAGACGCCGGCAGCGGGGTTCCATCAGAATGATGGACTAAAAGGGAGATCACACCTATCCGACGATGGGTGTTCCGCGATTGTTCCGGCCCGGCATGCAATATTGCATGCAAAATTCAGCGGGATTATTTATCCGTAAATCGACGCTAATCGCCGCTCTTCGGTATTCCGGCTTGCCCGGCCGCCCAAAGCGCATCCTGGAGCGCGCGCTGCTGGAAGGTCAGCGTCAGGTCGCCGCGCGTCCGCTCCAACACGGCTCTAAACGCGTCGGTCGTGCGGCGAAGTCCTCCCGTGATGGCGTCTGGAAAATCGAACGTGATCAACTCATAGTAGATGTCGTCCATGATGCGCAGGACGCGATCCGCACCCTCCATCTCGCCGGCGCGCAGGCGGTCCAGAACGTAGCGGCGGCATTCGCTTCCCGCTTCGGCCAGCCCATTCAGATAGGCCGCCGCCTCCACGCCGAGCGCGTCCGGGCGCGGCACCTCTTCTTCCCGCACAATCGCATACATTGCGGCGGCCTCCACATACTCCTTCTGAGAATCGTGCACGTATCCGGCATAGTAGAGGTCCGGGTGGCCGGTCAGCAGTGCCTTTACCAGATCAACTTTTGCTCGCGCTTCGGCGAGTCTCTTCGCCGCCTCCTCGAATTCAAGCCTGTGCACGGAGCGAATGGAACGGGACGACAGGCGGACGATCTCCCGACATTCGCGAAGCGCCTGTTCGCGCGCGGCGTTGGTCGACTCCAGCGCTCCTCGCAGCTCGGCGGCAACGGTCTCGAATTCACTGTTCATATGTCTTCATCCTGATTGTGCTATCACAATCTATCTCTTGCTATTTCGACCGATACCGAATTGATTTCCGCTTCGCAGCGGCCTGCCTTCCTCGAAGTCGATCTCCAGCAGCTTCTCGCTTTGGACCGCCCGCCCCTCTTCGTCCGTCAGTGTCGCTACGACTCGCCGCGATTTCACGTCAATGATCTCGCAGGTCGATGGAAACGCGAGGCGTCCATCTATGCCGAAGGAGATCCAGCCGGGCTGGTCACGAAGCTTGATCGTGCCTGTCTGTTTCGGCGGCATACTGGTCGCATCGAAGATATGGAGGCGCTCGTTATGGGCGTCCGTCAGCCACAGCTCTCTCTCGTCGGGGGTCAGCGCGACGCCGTGGCTCGGGCAGCCGTGCCGCTTCGTCGGGCCCTGCTGGTAGCCTTGCACCTCGACGCGATACAGCATCTTGCCGGTCTTGAGATCACCGATCTCAAAGCCGAGAAGATCGTTCACGTTTACGAAGCAAATTGACTGCGATCCGTTAATCGTGAGCGGGCGAATCACGTTGCTGAACGGGCCTATGGTCTGCGCTATCTTGTGAGCGGAGGTGTCCGCGACATAGAGAAGCGGTGATTTAAGACCGGCGAGATAGGCGAGCTTGCCGTTGGGACCGTAAACCGTGTTGTGCGACCCGGACTTTGTCTCGACGCGCGCGAGCACGGCTCCCGTCCCGCCGTCTACCACGGTCCAATACGGCCCCTCGAAGGACGGAACGTAAATTATCCTGCCGTCCGGCGAGAGAGCCATGCGGTCGCAGCCGCCCTCCAGCTTCTTCTCCCAAAGGCGTTTATCGGTCAATAGGTCGATGCAGAGAAGGCGCGTGGGCGTGGTCACGTACAGGCGGGCCGTCTTCGCGTTGGCGCATATTCCCTTGATCGGCTCCGGCTCCTTGCCTGGAATCGATTCGAACGTGGCGATTCGTTTCACGAATTTGAAGCCGTGGTCCATGTCGAAGACGAGCACGCCGACTCCGCCGTATTCAATATAGTTGCGGATTCCGGGCGACGCGACGTAGAGGAGATGCTGCTCCGCAGCTACGGCAGATCGGGCCGCTAACGCTGAAAGCGCTGCGAAAATGAATGGGAGGATGCGAAGGACGATTCGATAGTTTCTCATAGCGGCCAATTCCACCAAAGGAAAGGCCAGTCCTTCCTTATCGGAAGAACTGGCCTCACAATGCTGAAATTAACGGGAATTAAGTTGCAGAAGGTCTGTAAGCCGGGTTCTGTATTTGTATGGTCATCTCTCTGGGACCGCGGTTGCCCGCGGCCTCGTGCGACTCTACCCGGAGGGTCGGCGGGCCGCGTCATTCCCTCCTGAACGAGTCTTGCTCCCGATGGGGTTTAGCAGGCCGGCGTGTCTCCACGCCGCCGGTGCGCTCTTACCGCGCCATTTCACCTTCACTCTCGTAGAGGGTTGAGGGTTGAAGGTTGGGAACAACCGTCGTTCCCTCAACCCTCAACCCTCAACCCTCAACCAAAGCTGTGTATTTTCTGTGCCACTTTCCGTCGGGTCGCCCCGCCCGGACGTTATCCGGCATCGTGCCCTATGGAGCCCGGACTTTCCTCCCCAAGCGCCGCTCGCTTGCGCGCGCGACGTTCAGGGCGACCACCCGACCTTCTGCACGCCTATTCTAGCACAGCGCCAAGCATTCCTTACGTCGGATTGAGGGCGTGAACGAAGCAAATACTGGCATATTTTCGGCTTTTCCTCTCTGATTTCGGCGCATTTGGCCTTCAGGGTTGCATACTCAAAAAAAAGCGTTGTATAATGAGAACGTAGCGGGTATCCGCTCCACCCCCCCGGGTTACGCGATTCACGCCAAAACTACTCACAAATTACCAACGGCGTTTTCAGGCGGCCCCGCAATTCTTAAGCCCATCACAATCTACTGGGAGACCAGGGTGAACATCGAAACACACCATCGCATCAAATCGACGCTCATGCGCTACGCGGACATGCAAGACCGTGAAGTCGTGGAGCGTGCTCAGAGAGGGGAAGATCAGGCCGCCGAATTTCTCCTCTATAAGTACCGCAATCTCGTTCGCACGAAGGTGAAATCCTATTTCCTTGTAGGCGCTGAGAAAGAGGATCTCCTCCAGGTAGGTATGATTGGGCTCTGGCAGGCCACGATTGACTTCCGTGCAGAACGGGCAATCTCATTTCCTGCTTTCGCAAAAGTCTGTATCCAGCGCCACATCATTACCGCAATCAAGACAGCCACCCGCCAGAAACAGATGCCGCTCAATACCTCTCTCTCTCTTGAATCTCCCGCCGACGACCCCAGCCACGATTGGAATCTTTCCGATATTCTTCCCTCCTCGGAAGCCCTTGATCCGGAAGATCTCGTTCTGCAAAGTGAGGACACCAAGCTGCTTCATGAGCGATTGCAGCAGGTGCTGTCGCAATTCGAGTGGCGCGTGCTGGCGGGCTATCAGGTGGGGAAGTCTTATCGCGAAATAGCCGGCGAGCTGCGGTGCAAGACAAAGTCGGTCGACAACGCTCTCGCGCGCATCAAGCGCAAGGTGACCAACGAAGACCTCGGCCTCGCAAATCTGAGCGAGCTGCTGGTAAATTCGCCGTACGCCGTCTTCGACTGAGGATGGCGTGCGGCTATGCCGATGCTATACAGATGCTATGCAGATGCTATGCAGATGCTATGCAGATGCTATGCAGATGCTATGCAGATGCTATGCAGATGCTATGCAGATGCTATGCAGATGCTATGCAGATGCTATGCAGATGCTATGCAGTA
>JBBRKX010000006.1:0-27259 GCA_038231675.1 Chthonomonadales bacterium
GGTCGGTCGGAAGGCAATCTCCAAGCCGGACATGAGTGTCGAGGGTCGCTTCGTAATCTACGGTTGTGAATTGTCTACTCATGCTGATTAGTGTGGCACATTAGACGCAATGCAGAGATCTTCTCTCCGACAAACTGCTAGAACGATTATTCGGCAAACGGCGCAATGTCCTCAAGAGACCATCTGATTAACGCCACATGCACGACTGACGATATGGGCAAGGACAAAGATGTCCAGTCAACCACGCCCTTCTCTTTTACTCCAACGCTCATTGCCAAGAAATCGTTTCGTATGAACAAACTGCAAATCATAAAACACGTCAGGGCGTTGAAAAGCAAAAACAGGGATATTCGCAAGGCTGCGGCCGAAACATTAGGGACGATAATCGAAGCTTCCGCCGTACCTGCTCTCGTCCAGATGCTGGAGGACACATGCACGGACGTCAGCAACGCTGCCGCCGAAGCATTAGGGCAGATTGGCCATCCGTCTGCCGTTCCTGCTCTCATCCTGGCAATGAAGGCCAAACAAAAGCACCTTCGTAGGTTTGCGGCCGAAGCGCTGGGTAAGATCGGTCATGCGTCCGCAGTGCCTGATCTCATCCTGGCTATGAAGGACAACGATGAGTACGTTTGCTGGATTGCCGCTGGAGCCCTGGGGAGAGTCGGCGATGCTTCTGCGGTTCCCGCGCTCATTCTAGCCCTGAAGGACAAACATGAGTACGTTCGCGGTAAAGCCGCCGAAGCATTGGGTAAAATCGGCGATGCATCTGCCGTTCCTACTCTCATTCAAGCGATGGATGACGCACATGGGTATGCTCGCGGGCAGGCCGCCACAGCGTTGGGAAAGATCGGTGGTGAGCATGCCGTACCTACCCTCATATTAGCGCTAAAAGACGGACAAAAGTACGTTCGCGTGAACGCTGCCGGGGCGCTAGGACAGATAGGCGATCCGTCCGCAGTTCCTGCGCTCATCGTAGCATTGAAGGACGAAGAAAAGGATGGTCGCGCGTTTGCTGCCGATGCGCTTGGGAAAATCTGCGATGCGTCTGCGGTTCCTGCTCTCATTCTTACGCTAAAGGATAAAGACGAGTACGTTCGCACTGTCGCTGCGGGGGCTCTGGGGAAGATCGGTGATGCGTCTGCGGTTCCGGCGCTCATATTAGCGCTGAAAGGTGAAACCGAGCACCTTCGCGCGTATGCCGCCGATGCATTGGGGAAAATAGGCGATGCATCCGCAGTTCCTGCTCTCATTCTTACGCTAAAGGATAAAGATGAGTACGTTCGCACTGTCGCCGCTCAGTCACTGGGGAAGATAGGAGATTCTCATACTCTCCTACGCAAAATCCTGGCTGCCTCACAAATGTCGCCACAAGAACGCATCGAAGTTTTAAATACATTGCGTGCGGTCCAAGATACAAAAGGAACCTTTCTTTACGCTTTCCCTGAGACCCGCAGGTTGTGCCATACAGTTCTGGATGAAGATGACGCTGAGGCCCGCGCGGGCGCACAGACGATACTTAACTGGCTCGATCTCGTTCGTGCCTCGCATCGCGAAGCCTCAAGCGACACACGGGAACTGCTGCATGTGGCCGAGGGCGGAGATGCAGGGGTAAACCCTGAAACGTTGTTGCGCGGCACTAACGAGCAAACAAACAACGTCGAACCAGTGTCGAAACGGCGCACGCTTTGGGAAGGACTTTTCGGGAAGCGGAAGGATGTTATCTGATTACCGACGGGATCCCCTGTCTTACCGCCAACGGCCGCTACATCATAGGGAACTTTAACGTGGAGGTGCGCGAGAAAGACGAATGAGGATCCATCGCATCGAAAACGAGTGCGGATAGGGTTTGGTATAATGGAATTGCATTGAGCCCAGTACGTGGCAGCGCAACGTCGCCTTGGAGATAGACAACATGAAACGTCGTGATTTTCTGAAATCAGGTCTGGCCGCCGGCGGCGGCGCTCTCAGCGGGGCGCTCCTCACGCGTGCCGAGGCGAGCACCCAGGAAGTCAGCACCGTCCCCATCGCCCTGGCGGACACGCCCGGCGGCTTTTATACGCCGAACCGCGCCCCACTTGCGCCGGCCGCGTTCTTGAAGCTTCCCATCGGCAGCATCGAGCCCAAAGGATGGCTCGCTCACCAGCTTACCCTGCAAGTGAACGGACTTTGCGGGCGTTATCCGGAAGTCTCCGATTACCTGAAGTACGACGGCAACGGCTGGGTGGACCCTAATTCAAACAGCGGCTGGGAGGAAGTCACCTACTGGCTGCGCGGTCTGGCCGATCTGGGTTATGTCACCGGCGACGCGGCCACCATCGCCCTCGCCAACAAGTGGATCACGGGCATGATCGCCAGCCAGCAGCCCGACGGATGGTTCGGTCCGAAATCCGCCCGCACGTCGCTGGACGGCGGCCCGGACTTCTGGCCGCACATGCCCGCGCTGTTCGCCATCCGATCCTACCACGAAGTCACCGAGGACCCGAAGGTGCTGCCGTTTTTGACGAAATTCTTCCAGTTGCAAAATCAGCAGCAGCCCGCCACCTTCAGCAAGAGTTGGGCGGGGTACCGGTGGGGCGACAACCTGGACAGCATCCTCTGGCTGTACAATCGCACCGGGGACGCCTTCCTCCTGGACCTGGCCCACAAGGCGCACACCAACTCCTTCGATTGGACGAACGGGCCGCCGAACCTGCACAACGTCAACTTCGCCCAGGGCTTCCGCGAGCCGGCGCAGTACGGCGTGCTGGGCAAGGATCCCAGGTTCCTCAAGGCCACGGAGCACCAATACGCGCAGGTCATGGCCGAGTTCGGCCAGATGGCCGGGGGTGGCTTCGGTGGAGACGAAATCAGTCGTCACGGCTATCGCGATCCGCGCCAGGGCTTCGAGACGTGCGGCATTGCCGAGTACATGCTCAGCTTTCAAATCCTGACCCGCCTTTCGGGCAACCCGATCTGGATGGATCGCTGCGAAGAGCTGGCTTTCAACATGCTGCCGGCGGCGTTCGACCCGGAGCAGAAGGCGGTGCATTATATCACGTCCATGAACTCGGTACAGATCGACAACACACCCAAGGGCGACGACTTCCAGAACGATTTTCCGATGCAGGCGTTCAAACCCGGTGTCCATGACTACCGCTGCTGCCCGCACAATTACGGCATGGCGTGGCCGTACTACGCCGAAAACCTGTGGCACGCGACTGCGGACCGGGGACTGGCGGCAAACCTCTATGCCGCCTCCAAGGTCACGGCCAAAGTCGGCGACGGCGCCATCATCGCCATCGCCCAGGCAACGGAGTATCCCTTCGGCGACACGGTGCAAATGACGCTCACGTCTCCCCGCGCCGTTGCCTTCCCCCTGTACCTGCGTATCCCGCGCTGGTGTGATACGGCCACCGTGCGCGTCAACGGCAAACAGGTTGCCGCGCAGGCCGCAGCCGGCTCCTATCTCATCGTTCGCCGGACATGGAAGAACGGCGACAAAATCGCGCTGCACCTGCCGATGGCCGTGCGCGTGCGCACCTGGGCGACCAACCAGAACGCGGTCTCGGTGGACCGGGGGCCGCTGACCTACTCGCTTGAAGTCGGCGAAAAGTGGGACCGCTACGCCGGCTCAGAGCGGTGGCCGGAATATGCCGTTTATGCGCAGTCCCCCTGGAACTACGGTCTGGTGCTGGACCCGGGCAAGTCGGCGCACACGTTCGAAGTCGCTCAGCAAAGCGGCCCGGTGGCGGCAAACCCCTTTACGCATGAGACGACGCCGATTAAGCTGCGGGCGAAAGCCAGGAAAATCCCGAACTGGCGGATGGACGCTCATCATGTCATTACGCCGCTCCAGGCCAGCCCCATCCGATCCAGTGAGCCGACCGAGACGGTGACGCTGATCCCGATGGGGGCGGCCCGGCTGCGGCTGACTTCATTCCCGACCATCGGCGAAGGCCCCGGGGCGCATGAGTGGATGGTCGCCGACGAGATCGCTGTCAGCGCCTCGCACAGCAACGATTCGCTGGGCGCGATGAGCGACCCGACCGACCCAACGGCGTCCAACGACGCGGTAACACGGCGTTTTACCTGGTGGGACCATCTGGGAACAGAGGAGTGGGTGGAATACGATCTGACGAAGCCGAAGAAAATTTCCTCCGTCTCCGTCTATTGGTTCGACGACACGGGCAGTGGCCGGTGCCGCGTCCCGAAGTCCTGGCGGCTGGCCTACAAAAACCACGACACATTCACCTGGACACCCGTGCCAGGGGCCACGGCCTATGGGACGGACCGGGACAAGTACAATAAGGTCACGTTCTCGCCGGTTACGACGTCGCTCTTCCGCGTGGAAGTGAAGCTTCAAGACGGCTTCTCCGGCGGCATCCTCCGCTGGCGGATTGCCTGAGTTTCCTGAGCCCTGGCTGCCTTCCTGGCAGCCAGGGCTCACCGGTTCAGCGCTGTTCAACTGCCCCTTCAAGCAAGATCATGATATCCATTTTCCGGCCAATGTGTTGAAAACGCCAATTTATCCTGCACCAATGCTAGCAGGGATAGGCAATAAGAGGTGTGTTCGAATCCCTCGTTTGCAATGGCGCCCGTAACTAATCACCGTCCTTTTCTGTCCATTGAGGTAGGACAGGGACGGAAGGGAAACTCAATGCTGAAGACGGATCGCCTGCTGTTACGTGCCTTTCAAGAGAGTGACTACGAGGCTACACGCGCCTTCCGCTCCGATCCCCTCGTGATGCAGTATATCACGGGAGAACCTGAAACCACGGACGAGGTTCATGCCTTCTTACAACGCACGCAGGAGCATGCGCGCCAACAACCCCAATCCCAATTTCGCTTCGCTATCGTGCTGCAAACTACCCGGATGGTTATCGGAGGCTGTGGCCTGGACATTTTGAACAGCACAGGGCGCGAGGGAGAGATTGGATATCATCTGCTTCCTTCTTACTGGGGACAAGGAGTCGCCACCGAAGTCGCCCGCGCCCTACTGCAGTTCGGCTTCGAAACATTGAACCTGCATCGGATCGTTGCGGATTGCGTGGCGCAGAACCCGGCGTCGGCGCGCGTGATGGCAAAAGCCGGAATGCAGCAGGAAGCGCACCTGCGCCAGAATAAAAATATTTCAGGCGTATGGCACGACACCCTTGTGTATGCTATCCTCGAACACGAGTGGCAACCGTTTCAGGGACGAATGCAACGTGGGTCTACTCCAAAGCGTGACTGTGGAGGAAAGGTTGCGCCATGATGGAGGAGTTTGTCGACGTCTACGACGTACGGCTATGGACGACACGAACAGGTGTGGGACTGCCCATTGTTCTATGCAACGGCGGGCCGGGCTGCGGCGATTACCTGGAACCAGTAGCCGCCGTGATGGAGGATCTTGCCCACGTACATCGCTGGGAGCAACGTGGATGCGGACGCTCGGGCAAGACTGGGCCATACGATCAGGCCACTGCGATCGCGGACCTGGAAGAATTGCGCCGCCACTTTGGATATGAGCGCTGGGTCGTGGGCGGCCACTCCTGGGGAGCCAACCTGGCTCTCGCCTATGCCTGTGAACATCCGGAGCGTGTCCTCGGCATGATCTCCCTGTCCGGCACGGGCATCACGGAAGCGTGGACAGCGGAATACCGCCGCACGCGGGAAGAACGCCAGGAACTGCTGCCCGATTTTGCCTATCCGCACAATAAAGAAGTAAATACCGAAGGCAACCGCTCCCGGACCGAATATCTGCGAGACCCGGACCTGCCCGACAAAGTGCATGGCCTCGACGTTCCCGTGCTCATGGTGCAGGGAGAATGCGATCTACGTCCCTGTTGGCCCGCGCGGCAACTGGCCGCCCTCCTGCCCCAGGCCCATCTGGAAATCATTCCCAATGCCGAACACTATCTCTGGCTCACGCACCCCACGGAATTACGTTCTCACCTGCGTGCGTTTGTTCAGCGGCTCAATGAGTCCGCTCTAGAACCATTCCTAATTTCCTGAGTTTGTCCGACTGTATCGGCACGGCGGGTCAGCCGAGCGCCGAGTCCGATCTGGCAGGAGCGGATCGAACAGATATTGGTGCGCTACGACATCTCTACCGGGCAAGCAATACAACAAGAGACCATGATGGCGGAGGGCTGAGATTGGAAGAAGCGCACGAGCGATTTATGTGGGAAGCCTTGAAGATGGCGAGGTGTGGCTTGGAGAAAGGTGAACTGCCCATTGGAGCGGTTGTCGTGCTGCACAACGAAGTCATTGCCGCCGCGCATACGATGGAGAAGGCGGAAGGTCGCCTGCTGGTTCATGCCGACCTCCTCGCTCTGCAAGCCGCCGACAAGATCAAGCCGTTTCCCGGTAAGCGCGGAGACGCAGTGTTGTATGTCACCGGCGAGCCCTGCCTGATGTGCCTGGGAGCCGCCCTGTCGTTCTTTTTAGGCCACATCTACTATGGACATGAGTGTCCGGGCGATGGAGCCGTCGCCTTGGTGCGGCAGTGGCGACGCAAGGAAGAAGATTTCCCCCACTATCGTGTCCCCGAGATCCTAGGCGGAATGTTGCGTCAGGAGGGTATCGACCTCTTCAAAGAGTATGTCACCCGCCACAACTCAGGGGCTATGTGGGAGTGGGCGAAGACAATTGCGGCTCTGTAAATTTACCTGATAGCTTTTTCAAAAAAAGGAATACGACCATGGACGAAATCGCACAGTACAACATCCAGCGCTGGCAGGCACTCGCGGATGCGGACGCCCTCTTCACCCGCCCCAGCCTGGATCTGACGCCCGATTCCGCGCGTGCGTTTCTGGATGAGGAAGCGTTGCTGGGCGATGTAACCGGCCAGGAGGTGTTGTGCCTGGCGAGCGGGGGCGGGCAGCAGTCCGCCGCGTTTGCCCTGCTGGGAGCCCATGTCACCGTGTTCGATCTTTCCGAGGCGCAGTTGGAACGGGACCGACAAGCCGCCACGCATTATCAAGTGGATATCTGCACCGTACAGGGCGATATGCGGGATCTATCGGCGTTTGCTCTTGACTCTTTTGATCTGGTGTATCAGCCGTTTTCGATCGGCTATGTGCCCGATGCACGGGTTGTGATCGCACAGGTGGCGCACATTCTACGCCCGGGCGGCATGTACTATCTTGCGTGCGACAATCCGTTCTTTTGCGGCATGAGCGCGACGGATTGGAACGGAGAAGGGTACGTGCTGAAAGCGCCGTATCAGGACGAAGCATCGTATGTCAGCCCCGATCCCGATTGGGTGTACGCACGCAGCAGCAAACCCCTACCGGACGTGCGCGAGTCACGCCTGTATCGGCATACTCTGGCGAATACGTTGAACAGTCTGCTCGGCCTGGGCTTTGCGCTGCTGCATGTCTCCGACAGCAAGCATATCTATCCGGATGCAAAGGCGGATCCAGGAACATGGGATCATTTCGTCGCCTATGCGCCCGTATACCTGGGCTACTGGCTACGTTACCAACCTGCGGCTTATGCAAATATCTGCAGAAAATAACTTTTGGAAGCGTTGTGCCCTCAAAAAGCGCATCTCGACCGAAGCTCCGCGCGACACGGTGTCGCTGGTCCCTTACGGCAGCATCCATCTGCGTGTCATGGAGTTCCCGGTCGTCATTGCCGCAAAACCATAGGCGCTCTTTTTGTGGGATGCCGCACGGAAATCCTGCGCCTGGGGCGGTATCCTGTTGGCAACCGCTCCTTACGCTGTACTGCCTCTTCCGTGTTGAGCGTTCAATGGTACCGTGCCGCCAGCAACATCAACGGACGGTTATGCGTTGCTCTGGCCGCCTGCAGCGGAGACACTTCCTCTGCATACATTTTACATTTTGCGTGCCGGTAGAGGAGCATTGCGGACAGGTTAATATTTTCATGCTCTATGGCCAAAAGTAAGAGGCTGTATCCATTGCGCGTTTCCGCATTTATATCCGCTCGGCTCTCCACCAGGCATAGAACGGCGTCGCTGTTTATGCTATGTGCCTCGATCTGCCTGAGAGTCGCGGACACAATCACAGGAACTCCATTTTCATCTTTAACGTTTACATTCGCGCCGTGGCTCGCCAGCGATCGTACAACTTCCGCCTGTTCCTGCAGATACGTCGGTCTGCTCCCCTGGTCCTTGACTGCAAAGACCAACTGCAACGGAGTGCTTCCTTTGGGCTGTTCCGGTTCGGTTTTCCCAACTAAGCGGGCTATAATCCATCGCCAGGTAGAAATCTTCGTTGCGAGGATCGGTATGTTTGGATTGGCTCCGTGTTCAAGTGCCCAATAAACCGCCTGACAATCGTTCCTTTTAATGCCTTGAACCAGGGCGATCTGTGTTTGCTGGCGGCGAGCGATCTTATAAATGTGCAATACACCCAAAATGGAGGCCAGCCCAATACAAAGGAACAGGACTTCCCATGGTTTCCAGCGGAATCGATTTTCGCTCGGGGTATGGTTTGCTTTTGGATTCGGCGCCATCTGGCAATCCCTCATTTCGTTAACGCTTGGCGGTGTCCCTTACGCTTAGCTCTCCAACCCACGCATCGATTCCGGTCCAAACGTCTCGTTCTCCGCGATGTCGGCATACTCTCGCAATACACGCGCGACGCCTGTCTTGGTGTTGCGCTCGTGCTCCAGTTCCTTACATGCTTCGGCGGCGGCGCGGATCGCCTCCGCATAACGCTTCGCCACCGGCGTGGTAAGCAGATGCGGGGGCATGCCCTCGTCGGGCGGTAGGTTTCGGAGTGTCTCTTTCTCGGGCTCGACGTTAATTCCGGAAGAGTAACCATCCACTGAATCCGCGAAGCCGGCTGCAATAAGACAGTTGTGCCGGCTCATATTGATTGTCCAGGCCGTCACAAGGTAAGCCTCCGCCGATTGGTGATCCCCTTGATGAAGCGCATCCGCACCCTGTAGAAGCAGGGCATGGATTTTGTGTGTGGCGGCGGCAAGTTCTTTCCACTCCTCATCCGAGATATTCAATCGCTTACTCCGGTTTTGATTCCCGCCCTCTGCCGCACGAATGGAATCGGGTCTTCTTGTCGGGCCTACCGGCCGGGCGCCGCACCTGGCGGGAATAATTTTGCAATTTTTCGCGGTGGACGCAAAGCGCACGAACACTCCGGGCATTGTCCCGCGTCAATAGGTACGAAGCGCCGTTCGGGAGAGGATGGCGCGTCTGCTAACTTCGAAGAGCACAGAGGGAGCGATGGTGGGGGCCATCGCTCCTTTTGTCTGTAGCGAGCAGACAAGCATCCCGGTGCGCGATCTCCGACCTTTAGCGATCCGACTTACGACGCAATACGTAGACCACAAACGAGGAAATTCCAGCGAACTTATACTCCGAATCGATATACTTTTCGATCACATAAAACATAAAGTAGTAGAGGCGGCAGAACGACCAGACCGCGATCGCCAGGAGAAAGGCGGTCTGGAGCGTAGGGCTCTGCAGCAGGAGCACGGCGACGGAAAGAACGCCTGTAACGAGAAACAGAACGCCTTTGAGATACATAAGGCGCGAATCCTTCAAATCTCCCATGATTCCCCCTGAGTTGGACGGCTCTCCGTTCCGACAATCCTATTGTTCGTTCAAACATTTATCCACAATAGGGAAATCAATATGTCTAGAAGCAGACGGGTGACGATGGAGAACGACGTGACGATGCAGGAGACGGTGGCACACGTCTCGGCCGAGATTTCAAGGATGTCGGCGCTGCTTCGCCTGGAAGCTGCAGTTTCACAGCAGATCATCGATCAGTTCCATCGGATACTGAGAGCGCAGCCTATGGAGCACAGGAGCGCGCATTCCGAGAGCGATCTAAACGTGGCTTAGCGTCAGGCCTTGCGCCAGGGGAATGGTGACATGCACCACGGCCCCTCCATGCGGCCCGTTTCCGCATTCAACCGTGCCCCCGAGGTCCCAACGCGAAAGGTTCTCCACGAGTTCCAGCCCGGTTCCCGCGGAGTCTTTCAGATCGAACTGGCTGGGAAATCCCGGCCCCTCGTCACGCACGGTAAGTAGGGCCTGAGCGTCCAGCACATCGAATGTGACCACTACGGCCCCGGAGGAATGTTTCAAAGAGTTTGTCACCAACTCATTGATGACCAGGGCAAGCGATGTTGCCTGACGGGTCGATATTCGGGCATCCACCTTGACTTCATAAGTGATTTTGCGGCTGCCGCTTACGTTCTGAATCATTGGCAGCAACTGCTTGATCAACTTACCGGCCTGAACCGCCTGCGACTGTCCGTCTCCTTTGGCCTCACTGGTGAGGAGATCATGGACGGTGGCAAGCGCGCGCACTTGCCGGCTGAGTCGGTTGAACGCCTCTACTGGAAGGGTTTTGAGGTCGTTCATCGTCTGCATATCGATCATGGCCACCACGATCTGCAGGTTATTCTTTACACGGTGATGCGTTTCGCGCCTGCTCTGGCGCAGTCGCTCGTTTAGCGCCTCGATGTCCGCTTGATGGCGCTGGAGTTCCTCTTCGGCGCCCTTCTCCACCGTGACGTCCCGAGCCTCCACAACGGTTCCCACACGAATGCCATCCTTCACGATAGGGCTCACCGCGCACACGACGGGATAAAAGGTTCCGTCCTTTCGCACGAAGAAATCCTCATGTCCCACAATTCGGATATGCTCATGATGCGCTTTGTCGATCACGCACTCCTCGACAGGATACACCGAGCCGTTCGGTCGGATCGGATGCATGAATGCATGCAGCGGCTTCCCACGCAGTTCCGAGAGGGTGTAACCGCTCACCCTTTCCGCCGCCGGGTTCATAAACGTGACCCCGCCTTCCGGATCCATCATGAATAGGCAGGCGGTGGCATTGTCCGTGATAGTGCGTGTAATCGAGTTTTGAACATGCAACGCGTCTTCCGCCCGGCGCAGGTTTTCTCGTTCCTGCGCCTCCGCGAGCGCCCGCTCCACCGCTGGAGCAAGGCGGTCCAGCCGCTGTTTCAGCACATAATCGGTCGCCCCGCGCTTCAGGGTTTCGATCGCAAGCTCTTCTCCGAGCCGGCCGGAGACAAAGATGAAAGGAGTGGCCGGGCAGATTTCGCGCGCAAGGTCGAGCGCCGTCATCCCATCGAAATTCGGAAGCGCGAAGTCGGATAGGATCACATCGAAGCGCCCCCCCTTCAGCGCGCAGACAAAGGCCTCGCGTGTGTCCACGCGTTCGATTTCACAAACAATGTGCGCCTTTACGAGGCGCGCGGAAGCAAGTTCGGCATCCAGAGGGCTATCCTCAAGATGAAGTAACCGAATAGAAGTCACGTTACGATTCCTTCCGGCACGGTGTCTAGCATCCTGGCTTCAAACTGCCGATCGGCTGCTCATTGAGCACGGCCCAGAAAACGCCGAGGTCTTGAATGGCGTCGATAAATTCCGTGAAGCCCACCGGTTTCACGACATACGCATTGACGCCCAGCTTGTAACTCTTGACAAGGTCCCGCTCTTCTCGGGAGGAGGTCAGCATCACGACCGGCACCGATTGCAAATCCGGATCGCCTTTGAGCTTCGCGAGCACCTCAAGCCCGTCCACCTTGGGAAGCTTCAGGTCGAGCAGCACGAGCGCCGGGTTCCCTGCGGGGCGGCCACTGTAATCCCCCTGACGGTAAAGATAGTCCAGCGCTTCCGCTCCGTCTCGCAAGGGAATCACTTCGTTTGCGAGTTTGCTCTTAGTAAACGCCATGAGAGTCAGTTCAAGGTCTTTTGGATTGTCGTCCACCAGCAGAATAGGCTTCAGCATCTCTCTCCTCCGCCCTACGCTTTAGGAAGCGCAAAATAGAACGTCGCGCCTTCGTTCACTACGCCTTCGGCCCAGGTGCGTCCGCCGTGCCGCGCTACAATGCGCCTTACGTTCGCCAGGCCGATCCCCGTGCCTTCGAAGTCTTCCATGCGGTGCAGGCGCTGAAAGACCCCAAAAAGTTTATCGCCATAGCGCATGTCGAACCCGATTCCGTTGTCGCGCACAAAGAAAATATATTCGTCCGCCGCCGGAACGACGCCAATTTCGATGCGCACCTCTTCACGGTTCCGTGTATATTTCACCGCGTTCGAAAGCAGATTTCTTACCGCCAATCGAAGCATCATGAGATCGGCGCGCACGGAAGGAAGGGCCTGAATTTCCCACACGATCTTCCGTCCGTCGGCCTCCCCCTCGACATCTCGCTGGACCTCTCCGAAAAGCGTATTCATATCGATGCTCATCAAATTGAGAGTGTACCTGCCCATCTGCGAAAAGGATAGCAAGTTGTCCACCAGAGTTCCCGCGTACTGTCCCGATTCGATGATGGTATCGACAAAGCGTCTTCCTTGCTCGGTGAGCCGGTCTCCTTCCGTCTCCCTCAGGAGTTCCGCATACCCGACGATGTGCCGGGAGGGTGCGCGAAGGTCATGGGAAACCGAGTAGGAGAATGCTTCCAACTCTTTGTTGCTGCGCTCGAGTTCCATGGTCAACTCCGCGACCTCTTCCGCCTTCCGGAGCACGATCCCGATGACCGCCTGCCGGAGCGCCCCGGCGGCCTCGACCTCGCTCTTATGCCAGGGTAAGGAGCGGCCGCGTACGATCTCCTTCCATAGCTCGAAGCTCTTGCGTGGGTGCAGGCGCGTAACGCCGGGAGGAGTTTCCACCGGCTTTCTTGGATCGCCGCCCCAGTGGACGGTCTGGACCACTTCCGGCCGAAACCAGACCACATAACTTTTGTGCAGTTCGGAGATCGCGATGCTGAGAATGCCGCTTGTCTGCTCTTGATACGCGGCGGCGACGGGAAAAGACTCGGCCAACGCATCGGTGCTGAAAACGCCTTCCTGATCTTGGGAAGCCAGCCATCGAACCAATTCTCCAACGTGATCTCCGGAAGGAGTCCTGCCCACCACAGTGGTCTTCCCCCCAAATACCACGGCGACACCCTGTGCGCCGACCATCTCCATCAGTTCGCCCGCGTTGTCGATCAGGCCATCCACGAAATTTTCTTCGTTCGCCATAAATCCCAGGAGTCGCGCCTCCAGAAAGCGAGCGTGCAGGCGATAGGCGTTGTCCGCATTCTGCTCCTTCGCCGCAAGCTGGAGGGAAAAGAGTTGGGCCAGGAAATCGCAGGCGGTGCGGATCGGGTACGGAACCCGCTTCGCCTCATGATGGTGGCAGGAGATCAATCCCCAGAGCACGCCCGCATACAGGATAGAGATCGACATCGAGGAAGGCGTGCCCATATTGCGCATATATTCGATGTGGATGGGAGAAACGCTACGCAAAGTCGCAAAGCTGAGGTCGAGCGGAAGGCCTGTCTCCGGATTGAGTTCAGGCAGGATGGGAACGGGAGCGCCATGCGAGTCCGCGATCAAACGTTGCCGATTCAATCGATAGAGTTCACGGGCCTGGCGGGGAATGTCGGACGCCGGAAAGCGATGGTTCCGATAGGAAGGCAGGAGCCCGTTGTTGTCTTCGGCAATGACGTTTCCGTTCCAGTCCCGATCGAATTGGTAGACGAGCGCCCGGTCGAAACCCGTTAGCGCACGGACCTCTTCGGCCGCGACCTGGCACAGCTCGGTCAGGTTGGAAAGTTTCCCGACGCGCTCGATAAAGATTTCCGCGATCGGATAGAGATCCAAGGTTCCGGGCGCGGCATTTTCTGCGGCCTCCAGTTCCACGATCAATGCTCCCGTAGTTCGGTGTACGATCACATTGAAATGATGCGAAGCGCCCTGTCTGGGAAGCGTCAAGGTGTGCACGTAGACCGGAGCTTTTCCCACTATGTATTCGGACATCCGGGCCAGGACCGCCTGCTCAAGCGCCCCATCCCAGAGGTCTCCAAGCGACATTTCCAGAACCGATGGGGGGGGGAGACCCAGCAGTTCCGAGATATTTCCACTCGTCTGAAGCACTTTCAGACTCTCTTCATGCAGGGCCAATAAAATCCCGTGAGGCTGAATGCTTCCGGGGATGCGGATCGGTTCACGGTCGCATGCAGTCAGATCCGGTGCGTTCGCGCCACCACCACCCAAAGAGCCAGAAATCATCCATCACATCCTTATCCAGAGCCATGCATGCAGCTTGAGGAACGTATCGCACGCGGAGCGAATAATCAGATTGTCTGTCGAGAGCGACGAATGCTGCTCGACCGCACGGCCAAATGCACGCCACATAGCGCCTGTTTCGCCATGATAGCCTTGAAAATAGGTATAGCCCACCCCGTCGACCATTCCCAGGACCGCTTCGCAATGTCGCGAAATCACCTGCCCGCCAAGGGTCGCGCCCTCCAGAACATAAAGAGAGCCAAGCGCACTGGAAAGAGTGGAAAGATCGGGCAGATCCGTGCATATCGGCAGCGACGCGATTTCGCGCGCGGTCAGGCCGAAAGAATGCAGGTCCGCATTCAGTCGGGGAGTCTTGAATCGATTCAGGTACAGAGTCTGGATCGACTCGCATTGCAGCCTGCCGAGTTGCTGCTCCCAGGGTTGAAGGAATCCATAAAATGCCGTGATTATGCGCCGATGCGCGTCCGGCGAGGTCGCCAGCCCAATAGAGTTTTCGATCGCGCGGTGGTGCTCCGCAGTCGCCGCTCGCAAGCGAAGCATCAGCGACTTGGAGAGGGCTTGCGTGGACACAGCGCCCGAGTGTGGCGGATTAAAGTCTTGCATGATACGGTGTACAAACACGCTTACGGTAAGATCGAGAGAAATTGCGCCCGGGGACTACTTCAGCCGTTCCGCGCCCTGTGAGGCGGTCGTCACATAGATCGCCGTGTTGAGACCGGTCGCCTTTTTGTATGCCGGGGGGACATCTCTCAAAAACGCCGGAACGGCCTCCTCGGCGACGAGGCTTACGGTGCAGCCTCCGAAGCCCGCGCCCGTCATCCGCGCCCCGAACACGCCCGGCGCCGACCGCGCGGCTTCCACCAGCGCGTCCAACTCTTTGCTGCTTACCTCATAGTCGTTTTTGAGGCTCTCGTGGGACGCATTCATCAGCGCTCCAAAGCGCGCGATGTCCCCCGCCTTGAGGGCCGGCACGCTTTCCAGCGTGCGGGCATCCTCGGTCACGACATGTCGGGCCCGCTTGCGTATGACTTCGGGAAGCTGATCGCCGTATCGGCTAAACTCTTCCAGGCTCACATCGCGCAGAGCCTTGATTTCTGGCAGATCGTTCTGAAGAAGCCTGACCGCCTCCTCGCACTCGAAGCGGCGGGTGTTGTATTCGGAGTCGACCAGACCGCGCTTCTTGTTCGTGTCGGCGATCACCAGGACGACGCCCGACTTCGGCAGCGGGACCGCTTCGAACTGCAGCGTGCGCGTATCGATTAGGAGAGCATGATTTTTCCGGCCGAGGGAGGAGATAAACTGGTCCATGATGCCCACGTTGACGCCCACGAAACCGCGTTCCGCCTTTTGGGCCAGAAGGGCAAGTCGGACGGGATCAATCTCGGCTTTTCCCACTGCGGCGAAGGCAAGCCCGCTCGCCACGAGCATGGCGGCGGACGAGGAGAGGCCCGATCCCAACGGCACCTCGCCCTGGACCACGCAGTTCATTCCCCCGGTGGGGATACCCTCTTCCGTGAAGACCCAGGCCATGGCGCGGAGATAGTTGCTCCAGCGCTCACGCCCCTCGGTAGCGACCTTCACGCCATCCACGGGAAAAGTAGAGGATTGATTGAAATTGAGGGCGAAAGAGCGCACCTGCCGATCGTTGCGAAAGCTTCCGGCAATCCGCACGTCACGATCGATGGCGGCGGGAAAGACAAATCCGTCGTTATAATCCGTGTGTTCGCCAATCAAATTGACGCGGCCCGGCGCCCGCACGATGAAATCGGGCGTCGTGCCGAACATGTCCGTAAACTTGCGTTCCAGCTCTTGCAGCGGCTGGATTTCCTTTGCAGCCATGGATTCGTTCGCCTCGATCTACTGAAATGCACGGGAACCGATCCTTTCGGCTCCTCGCAACGTGTCGCAGTATATCATATCGAGTCGCATGGCGCAACCGTTTACGACGCCGATGTATTAGCTCGAAGCGCCCAGCACATTCGTGTTGAGGATTTTGGGCCCATCGTTTCTTCGGCCGGTCATGCGAACGCGAAGTGCTCTTGAAAGCTGCGTGTCCGTCCTTTCGATCGTGTAGGTCTCGCCCGCTTGAGCGGTCGCGTATAAGATCTCCTCATCCGACTCCTGGACTCGGGCATGCCCGTTCGAAATCTTCACCGCGACGCCGGCCCCCCACGGATTGAAGATGCGAAAGGAGCCGCCGAGCATACTCTTGACCGCGACATACCGGGGCACGCCATCGTTCGCTTCCGAGACCACGCGGAATCCCCCCGGGGCGAGCAGCACGAAACCACCGCTCCACTTCATCGGAAAACAGGGGAAGATCCGCAGAACCCCCGGCGGCATCCCGCCAAACCCTTCCAGAATTTCGGAGGGAGCGTTTGCGGCCCACTCTTCCGGCAGACGCTCTTCTCGCAGAAGAATAGAGTTCACCGCGGCGCACAACTGTCCCGTGAAAGCAAGGTTAGGAGTATGCGGTTCCGTAGTAAAGAAGCCCTGCCCCGTTTGCCCGTGGGAGGCAATCCATGCGCTCAAGCGGACAGAAGCATCCGCGGGCGTCAGGTCGTCGAGCGGGACCGTGGGATCCTGAGTATAGGGCCCTGTCGGTTCCCCGGTGCGTCGCAGACCGGCCTCCCAGCCCGCGCGCATCTCCTCATCCAACTCCAGTTCCAGGCTGGCCCACAGCAAGGCGCGCAGGGCAAGGGCGAGTTTCTCGCGTTGCGCCGCTGTCGCGCAAGATTCCGGGCAGGTCTCGGCATGCTCCAATACAAAGGTCGTACACGAACGCAGCAGCGGGTAGGCCTTTTCCCTGAGAAAGAACGGGTCGGGCGCATAACGCCATGCTTGCCACACGATCAGGGCCGCCTCGAGGCCGTCCCCTGCGGAATGTGCCGTTTCCTGATCGAAGCCTACTCCAAAACGATTAAACACGGTGGGGAAACGCGTTCCGCTGACCCCGTATTTCGTTCCCGTCTTCGCCGCTACCTCCGGTAAGAGTCGATGGTAGGTCTCGACATAAGGCACGGTCAGTTCCAGATGATTGGAAGGGAGGAGCGGCGCAATCATGGCACGGAGTTTGGGTCCCTCGTAAAGCGCCGGCCCCGTGCGCAAGTCCTGCGCATTCAGCCAGGTTGCTCCGTTCGACAGGGGCGCGTCATAGCCATGCATGCAGCAGGCAAGCTGATAGAGCCCGAGGTGCCAGAGGTTCTCAAGGTACTCGCCGGTGGGATCGCCTTGTGGCCCACGCAATCGAACAAACGACTTTTGCCAGAAGAGCGCCCAGTGCTGCTTGTGCTCCCGAAGCAGCTCTTCGTATCCGCGCGCCATGGCCGTATCGATTCGCGATTTCGCGACGGCGACGGGGTCGCCATCACGCGCGCTGGTTGCGGTTGCAATATACACGGTAAAACTCGTGGAACGACTTGGCTCGACGATCAGATGCGCGGTCCGCCGATCCTGGAGCTTTGCGGTGCACCGTTTTCCTTCCGCGCGCGCGATCATGGCATAGCGCCGATCACGCAAAGACTGGAGCACGCCGACCGTTTCTCCCAGCGCAAATACATGTCCGTCGCGCCATTGAGAGAGTTCGATGTGGCGTTCTATGTTGCGTAGCGTCTGGTCCTGGTATCGGATCACCACAACGCCCGCCGTGGCGGAAACGAACGATGTAATTTGACAGGAGCCGACCGGCCCGTCCGACTGAATGGTCATGATTCCCGTATAAAGCGAAAGGCGTTGTACGAACTTCGTGGGTCCCGAGAGCATTTCCGGCTCGCTGTGGATCGCAACCGCCCCGGCGGACACCTGTCGCCAGTTCGCGGCCGGGCCCGGATTGTCCGGTGAGGCCGTGGGGGGCGGATCCGCCCACAGGTCGCTTTTCTGGATTTGCATCTGGAGGTAGCCCGGACACCAGACCGTCGCGCCGATATCGCCGTCCCCGATCGGCATCGCATTCGAATTATGCCGTGGCGGCGAAAGGTAGACCACGTCGTGCTGAGAAATGCACGTGGCGTGATCTATATTCAGAGACGTTCCGTTGAACGAAACGGCGCTGTTAGACGGCGTGCCGACGGAATAAATCAATGAACGTGCAGTAGTTGCGGCGGCGGAAATCGCCATGGATTCTCACTCCTGAGACAATGCTCTTACGGGTTGCACGCGCGGACGCTCCAGGCGCCGACCGCCTTCTTCAGGCTGTCGTAGGATTATCGGAAGGTTCGGTTTGAATCCCTACCTGCCAGGGCAAGGGAAACAACCCGGCCTTTATCGCGACGTTCCGCTTTTCATCTGGCATGGTGCGAATGGCGCCTGCGGCATTGACACGGCCGAGCCGTTTCCGGTATCCTGACACGGAGCCGACCGTTTTATTGCCAACTCTGCGGAGAAGGAAGAGGAGCACGAACAGGATGCCGAAAGTGTTAGTCAGCGATCCCATCGCCGAAGCGGGGATCGCCCATCTGCGCGCGATCCCGGGCGTTGAGGTGGACGTCCGCCTGGGCCTTAAGCCCGATGAATTGAAAGCAATCATCGGGGACTACGATGCGCTCGCGGTTCGCAGTGAGACCAAAGTGACCGCGGACATTCTGTCCGCTGCACATAAGCTTCAGATCATCGGGCGGGCAGGCGTCGGCGTGGATAACATCGACGTGGCTGCGGCGACTCAAAAAGGTATTGTGGTCGTCAATTCGCCCGAAGGAAACACCCTTGCGGCGGCGGAGCTTGCCTGCGGGCTGCTCCTCGCCCTCGCGCGAAAGCTGCCCCAGGCGGACGCCAGCCTGCGCGCCGGGAAGTGGGAGCGCAAGAAGTTCGTCGGCACGGAGCTGTACGGCAAAACGATCGGCATCATTGGGATAGGTAAGATCGGGAGCAGCGTGGCGCAGCGCATGAAGAGCTTCGAAACGGAAATCGTGGCCTATGATCCCTTTGCCACACCGGAAGTCGCCCGCCGCATCGGCGCAGAACTGGTTTCGCTCGACGAGTTGTATAAGCGCAGCGATTTCATCACCATCCATGTCCCACTGAGCAACGAGACGCGGGGAATGATCGGCGCGGCCCAGCTGGAACAGATGAAAACCGGGGTGCGCATCATCAACTGCGCGCGCGGCGGAATCGTAGATGAACTGGCGCTGGCGGAAGCGGTAAAATCCGGAAAAGTAGCGGGCGTCGCGTTCGACGTTTTCAGCAAGGAGCCGCCGGAACCGGATAACCCCCTGCTTTCCCTGGCGGAAAACGTGGTGACCCCGCATCTGGGCGCTTCGACCGAAGAGGCTCAGATCAACGTCGCGATCGACATTTCGGAACAGATCGGCGATGTCCTTCAAGGGAAGCCAGCCCGAAGCGCCGTCAATCTGCCCTCTGTTTCCGCGGATGAAATGGCGAAAGTGGCGCCTTATATCCTTCTTGGCTCCAAGATCGGCAGTCTCCACACGCAACTCGCAAAAGAGACTGCGGGAGCCGGCCGGCCGATCAACGCCGTGGAAGTCGTATTCAGCGGCGATTTCACCGGCATCCCCACCGAGTCCATCACGCGCGCTGTGCTCCAGGGGCTCCTGACCCCCATTCTGGAAGACCCGATCAACCTCGTCAATGCTCCGGTTCTTGCGGAAGCCCGGGGTATCAAGGTGACGGAAACACACACACGGGTTTCGGCCGAGCACTCGTGTCTGCTCTCCGTTCGGGCACATATGCCCGGCGGAGACCGCACGATCTGTGGAACGGTGCATGGGGAAGATATCCGTATCGTTCATATCGACGGCTACCATGTCGATATCGTGCCGTTCGGCCATATCGTGGTGACACAGCATACGGACCGTCCGGGCATCATCGGTAAGGTCGGCACGCTGCTCGGCGACAACAAGATCAACATCGCGGGCATGCAGGTCGGTCGGGAAACGACCGGCGGCCGCGCGATCATGGCGCTTCTCGTTGACGACGTCATCTCGGACGAACTCATGGGCGATATCCGCGCCATCCCCGGCCTGGAGCATGCGCAGCTCGTCGTATTGTAGAGCTCTATCCCCCCGCAGCTCCGCCTATCCCTTCCCTGCGGGGAAGGGATAGGCTATTTCACCGTCAAGATCGCGAAAACGCCTCCGATCACGGGGCGAGCCACAAAACCGACCTGCTGGCCGGAAACAGTGTCGTACCAATCCGAGAAAGCGCCTCGAAAGTTCGAGCCGTTCGCGAACTTGTACACGTCATCGACGATCGCCTGGCGAAGGGCCTTATCGTCGGTCGAGGCCGCCGTCCAGATCTCCCAATCCGTCTTGGTATAGGTATGGCGGCCGTCAAGCGGGATGCCGAAAGCGTTTTCTTTGGTCTTATAGAAAGCCGCCTCTTCCATAAGGGTCGCTCTGGGAACCAGCTTCAGTCCCAGGACTTTATCCGGATACGCATTGTACTTGAGGCTCCAGGTCGTGTCTTGCGTATAGGCCAGCACAAGATGGTTGCCCTCTTTAGACTGCGCGAGCTGCGCCCATTTGCCGATCATGTCCCGTGAAACGTCCTGATAGCGACGCGCATCGTCGTTATTCCCTGCGTAACCTGCGATCTGTCCCATCGCACCCACACCGATTATTCCCTTCAGAGCGAGGTTGGCGCTGCTTTTGATAAAGCCCGTAAAGTCGTCCGTCTGGTTCTGCAGCTCCGGATTCAGACTGTTCGCTACTTCATAGTCCGCCCACTGTTTCAGGATTTTAAAATGCGCCTTTGCATACTCGGTCGCCTCGGGCTTCGGTGCGTAGCGCAGATAAGCGGCCGTCATAATCAGCATATTGGCTGACTCTTCCACAGGCATATCCTCTTCTTTGCCGTCATTATGACCGTCCGCGTTTGGGTAAGAGGCGCCTATATCGTGCTCGGCAAACGCCTTGGGCCATCCGCCTGTTTCCGCGTAGGCGAACAACGGATCCAGCTGAAGTCGGAGGAGATGGGGATTGGTGTAAAGGAAAACCGGGAAGGCCGGATAGACGATATCCACCGTGGAGATATTGCCGTCGCTGCTGATTTCCTTCATAAACATCCAGGGCGCATCTTTCGTACCCACCATTTCGGTGGCTCCGAACACCTGCCGCAGAGCCAGGGCGCAGATCGCGGCGTACTTCGGTCCTCCGGCCCGATTGGCGTCGGCCGTTACCTTTTTGTCCAGCGTATTCGCACGCGCCAGCGCTTCGGATGCATCGTCGTAAGCAAAGCGCAGCATCTCCTGCCAGGTGGGCCAATAAGATTTCCAGAGTGGAGCGACGGGTTTGCCGAGATAGCTCACCGCGGGGTCGCGTACGAAACCCAACACGAACACGAAAGGCAGCCGAGACCTCTTCTGGGTCGCCGGCACCTTTCCTAAATCTAGATTAAAGCCAAGCACGGGCCAGTGGTCATTGATCGCACGAGGCATCGCTTTGTCGATCGTGCCATCGAGCACCCCCTGATGGGCCGCTGCCGCACGCACGATGGTATCGGCTCCAGCCTGTATCGTCAATGCGGGCGAAGCCGCAGTGGCGAACACCGCAGATCCCCACATGGGGTACTCATTGTTTTCGCCAAAAACCTTCGGCGAAGCCGGCGTGATAGTCAGGGCGCTCAGATCTTCCTGTGGACCGGACGCCTCATGCGGGATCGTCTCCTTGCCCCAATGGACCTGCGTTTTGGTGTCGCCATGCGCCCATTCCCCGGAAATGTCGAAATACAGGCTCACCGTATGCGACTTCCCGTCGTTGCTGTTCGCGGAGGCGAAGATGTATCCAAAGGGAACGGAAAGCCGGCGCAGGTCGTCCGGCTCTACTGGAGACAGGAAGTTCAGCGTGAGCGTAACGCCGGCGGTCTGGAACGTAAAGTGGGACTGAGTCGGCGTTATTTCCAGTGCCGTCTGCGTCATCGCCGGCAGTTGCTTTTCATCGATTCGGGGAGAGCCCATAAAGGTATAGGCGATCCCATCGATGCGGGCGATCCCGGTCATTGCCTTTGTGCTCCCGTTCCAGAAAGCAGGCCAGGTTCCCGGCAGGCCATCGGCGGGCTGCCATGTACTGACATAAGGATTGCGGACGATCAAGGGAATGGCCGGCGGACGTATGGGGGCAATCTGCGCGACGGATCCCGTCGCAAGCGCCAACAACAGCACCCCGGCGACAATGCCCGAAGCACGGCTCTGTTTGGTCCATATCATAAGGTATCTCCATTCTCGATTGTGACGGCTCTATTATTCACCATAAAGGCCGTTCCGCCCTACCTGTAAAGTAAGACAGGCAAAATTCAAACCACGCCATGGCTTCCCCGTGACTACGTGCAAGCAGGGCAACTCTTCCGTTAAGCCGAAAGGACCTTGCAACGACAGGCGCCGGTGATGCCGGCGGCGAGAGAAGGTAAACCTTTATGGAAACAACGGTAAAAGCCTTGAAGCGGATTATCATCGCCGTGCTTGATGGGGTCGGAGCAGGAGAGCTTCCGGACGCCGATCCGTTTGGAGACGTGGGCAGCAACACGCTTGCGCATACCGCGACGGCAGTGGGTGGCCTGAACCTTCCGTCCATGGGAACTCTCGGGCTGGGAAACATTCTTGCGATCGAAGGCGTGCCTCCAGCACTGGCGCCGGCCGGAAGTTACGGCAAAATGCGGGAATCCTCGCCCGGCAAAGACACCATCACCGGCCATTGGGAAATGGCCGGCATCGTGCTCGAGCACCCTTTCCCGACCTTTCCAAATGGATTTCCACTGGAAGTCATCACAAACTTCGAACGGGTGATCGGCCGCAAAACGCTCGGCAATCGTCCGGCCTCCGGCACCGTGATCCTGCAGCAGCTCGGCGCGGAGCATGTCCGCACCGGATTTCCGATCGTCTATACTTCCGCGGACAGCGTCTTTCAGGTCGCGATGCATGAAGGGGTCATTCCGATCGCCCGGCAGTATGAGATCTGCGAGATCGCACGTGCGATGCTGACCGGACCACATGCCGTGGGCAGAGTCATCTGCCGGCCCTTCGAGGGGGAGGAAGGAAGTTATAAAAGAACGGAACGCCGCAAGGATTTCCCGGTCGCTCCCCCACCCACCGTCTTGAACGCGCTCCAGGAGGCGGGCCATGGCGTCCATGCCATCGGCAAGATATTTGAAATCTTCCATGGCAGCGGCATTTCGACCTGGGACCACACCACGAACAACGCCGCGCATACCGCCGCACTCACCACCGCGATCGAGTCGAACGAAAGCGCGCTCATCTTCGCCAACCTGGAAGACTTCGACATGCTTTACGCCCATCGCAACGATCCAAACGGTCTGGCGGCCGCACTGGAGGAGTGGGACGCGGCGCTGCCGGGAATACTGAACCGGTTGCGCCCCGGCGACCTGTTCCTGATGACGTCGGATCATGGCAACGACCCGACCACACCCTCGACGGATCATTCGCGAGAATATGCTTTTTTGCTTGCGTTCGGGCCGGGTCTCGGCATGGGGAACGCTCTTGGCGAACGGGGGTCCTTCGCGGATATCGCCGCAACGATTCGAGAGGCGTTCGGGCTGCCCCCAGGGGAGCATGGCGCCAGCTTTCTCTCCGATCTCATTCTGTAGCGAAGCACGGGTTCGAAAACGCCGGTCTTACCCGCGTTCTTCGTACTGAGGACGGAGCAAGACGTCCGCCTCCGATCTATCCGTGCCGCCGGCGGACCGGAGCAGCGCATGTCCGGCATCCGAAGTGGTGGCCCGCAGCAGCAGATGGGGGTCGGTACGCCCCGCGACCCGCGCCTGGAGCAACGGCAAACACTCTCGGGCGGCGATGTGAATCTCCCTCTCGATCTCGTTGCGCGGCGTCAGGTTCGCCAGAAACTGGACCGTGGGAAGCGCCTCGTCATCTCCAATGCGCTCCAGTGCGCGCAGGATCGCCACCGTCAAATCCTTGTGTTCCGGATAGGGGTTGTTGGCCAGAATGCGCCAGAGGCAGGAGCGCTGTTCCTCGTCGAGCATGGCGGCATCCTCGGTTTGCAGGCGCGGCAGAAGGCGCGTGAGCGCCTTCTCCGCCATGGAGGCGGTTCCACTGTACGCGTACAGATCCCGAAATTCCAGAGCCTCCGCCAGGGGCCCGATCGCATGAATATCATCGAGCAACGCAAGCGCATGCGTCGCTCCATTCTGAAGGCGGGAGGAGGCGAGAAGGCGAGCTATCCAGACCATGACGACCGCTTGAACAGGGATGAGGCTCCACATGATGGGG
The DNA here is from genome assembly GCA_038231675.1 of Chthonomonadales bacterium. Lineage (GTDB taxonomy): Bacteria > Armatimonadota > Chthonomonadetes > Chthonomonadales > Chthonomonadaceae > JBBRKX01. The sequence continues at coordinate 24,198 of JBBRKX010000006.1, forward strand.
GACGCCCAGTAGAGACAGAGCAGAAGATAGAGAGCGCCAAGCACCAGAAAAAGGACTCGAACGATCGGACGGTTTCGGTTCTTCCGTTTGCGCTCTTCCGAGAGGAGAGCGAGCAACGGGCCGACGGCGTTGGGGCCGATGCGGTTTAGAGCTTCCTGAGCCGTACAGGCGCGCTCGATGTTGCCGCTCTCAAGGTCCGAGAGCAGGGCTGCCACCTCACTGTATGCCGCGATAACCTGTATTTTCTCCGTCATCACATGCGGTGCTTCCTGATTCCAAACCGTGGGTGCGATGTCTTGTTTACGGCAGTGAAGCGTCGCCGGTTCCCCATGCGCCAGATCCAGAACTACCTGTGTTTCGACAGAGAAAGAAGGTCACTCTTCCGCAGGCCCCGCCGCGCGAAGAAGCTGTTCGGCATGGCTTTCCGGCCCGGAAGATGCAGGCCGCAGCAGCGCCTCCGGGGAAGCACCCGGCGCCGAAGCGCGCAGCAAAGTGTGGCTCGCCTCTTCCAGCCGCGCCGCCTCTTCCAGGAACGGCAAACACTCCGTGGCCGCCATGCGAACCGAAGGATCCTTGCCTATCCCCGCCCCATTCGCCACCTTTTCCACGGTTGTAAATGCCCCTGCATCACCTACCTGACCGAGCGCCGTGAGGATCGACAGGGCCAGTTGCGACTGTCCGGCTGTAACCTTTAGACCGCGCATCAGCAATTGAGTATTGAGAATGGCGCGCTGCTCCGTGTTGAGTAAATGCCGATCTGAAGCCCGCAGTTCGGGCAGCAGGCGCGTCAGCGCGGTTTTGGCTGCGGCCACTGTCGCAGGATCGTTGTACATTAGCGCCTCGATAAGCGGCCCGACCGCACGCTTATCATCATACTGCGCCAGTTGTTTCACCAGCTTTTTTTGGCCTTCCGTAGCGGCCATGGCCGCTACCACCATCGGGACAAAGCTCATGTAGCTGAAAAAAGCAGGATTCATTCCGTGGAAGGACTCCCGCAACATAGCCATGAGGACAAACCACAAAGTAAATCCGACACAACACGCAAGAATTATTTTGCGCCGGCGTTTTACCCGCTTGGGCGCTTCCAGTTTAAGCGCCTCAAGGAGCGACTCGACTGTTTCCGCTTCCGGCCGTTCAATGAGTTCCTCGCTATGGATTTCATTATCCTGATGCAAAACGATAGGCGCATCTTGCGATTCTTCGAACTGTTGTTTCATGACCTGTACATCTCTGGAGCGGAACCACGCGATGGAAAGCGGCGCTCACTTCTCCGTAAATAGCACATGGGTTCCTTAGCATAGCCTATTCTGGAGCCTTCCGCGATATCCCAGCGCGGCAAGCGGCAGCAGTCCGCCGGCGAGAATCAGGAGCGAGTCACCTTCCGGAACCGCCGACGCCCTGGACACATAGGTTACATCATCCAGGGTAAACGGCTGATTAGAATTAAGTGACGATATGGTTACGGAGGTAAAGGCGTTGGTGTCCGTCAGACCCGCGAATTCGCCGGTCTGAATACCGGGAAAGGGATCATAAAAGCTCGTCGTGGTATCGCCGGTGTTCGTCGTGATCAGGTAGTCCGCACCGGTGGCCAGGGCATTGAAGGAGACGCCGAACGCATAGGTCGGGTCCTGAAACGTCAGGGTAAGGGAATCGCCCGGCAGAAAATATTGATTTGCCCCCGTCCCCAGGGTGTTATCCGGGCTCAGCGCCACAAAGAGGTTCGTCACCACCAGGTCCGGATCGCTGCTCGAGTAGACCACGCCGTCAAAGCTTGTGCCGTTTGCTATAGTGGTCTGGTCCGGCACGCCGTCAAAGTTTTCAATCGTCGGGTTCGCCACCGCCGCGCCGAAGTCCGCCCTATTCTGGTAAGAAAATTCGCTTGCCTTTGCCGCGCCACAAAGGCTTCCCATGACCAGAACAAACAATAGCACACTGGATTGGAAGAGTTTGGTGTTCAATTTTCTCCTTTTATGAGGCATCGGGTTCCTCCACGGCGACTGCGGTGAGATCAGAATTGCACCCTATACATCATAAAGCAAAAATCGTGCAAATACCACGCCCACCGAGCATTTTTTCGGATTCTGCCCCTGTGAATTATCATATCCCTCCCAAGTGACGAACATCACCACGAAACGAATGTGTCCGGTTGTACAATAACGGCAGCGCCAGAACAATTTTTTGATCGTCCGGCGTCCCCAGCGCATCACCAGTCTTTATTATCCTTGCCATTCCGTGGCTGCGGTTTCATTCCTGAAGGAGACATGCATGCAAAAGCGAAGCGGGCGCTCCCTTTCTCTTACGCTGACCTTGTACGCACTGTGCGTGCTCGGGCTACGCGGCCTGGCGCAGCAGGTCAACAATCTCCAGATAGACTCGCGCAGCAATATTTTCGCGGCGGGAAGGCCGGACACGGGAACCAGCAATGGCGGTCTCCTCCCGGTCTCCGTGAAACTTGCCCCCGGCAAGGGCCGGGTCCTGACGTTTGGGAATGTTACCGGGCAGGCATCCTGCTGCGGGCCGGACCCGAGCGTGCTGCACGGCCCGGACGGCGGCTCCGTGCCTTTTCCGAGCACCGATATCACCTCGCTCAACGGCATTTCCGGCATTATGCATGATGATAAGATCCTGTTCCTGACCGGCGTCTTCCTCAATGATAACCAGCCAGGCGGCCAGGGTCCCGCAGTCCTCCATTTCTCTTCCAACGGCGCGCCTGGAACGGTTTCCACCAGTTTCCCCCAGCTTTCCCCCCTGCTTAACCAGACGTTCTTTATCGGCGATGGAAAGACCGGCGTCCATAATCCGAATGGCGCTGTTCAGTCTTTTCGTGTGCCGGATGGAGCCACACGCCTGTTCCTGGGGTTCGTCGATGGATTGAATATCGGGAGCGGAATAGATCACTACAAACATCAGCCTCCCGGCTTCTACGACGACAACGCCGGGGTTGTGACGGCTTACCTACAGGTGGCCCCCCAGGTCGTGCGGCAGTATTCCGTTTCTCCGGACCGCGTTCTGGTCGTCGGCAATGGGAACAGTAAGGAATCGCGCGACCTGGCGGACTACTA
>JBBRKX010000007.1:0-23132 GCA_038231675.1 Chthonomonadales bacterium
CACATGTCCGCCGGCTTCCAACAGCCCATGCACTTTACGTTCCGCAACCTTGCCGCCGCCCACCACAAGGCAGGCTACCTCCTTCAAATCAAGGTAAATGGGATAGAGATGCGACATATTATTTATGTATCAATCCGAATGGATTGGCGCAGAGGCGGAAGGAATGCTCGCGTCGGCATCTCCCTCGGGAGCATGAGTCGCATCTAGGGCTTCGTGACCATTGTGAGGCTCGCCTCCGATTTGACCTGTATCCGGCATTATCTCCACCGAAAGGTGGTATGAGAGCACGGCGAGTTCCTGGAGGAAGGATACATTGCGGACAAAGACGTGTTTGGGCACTCGCAGCAGCACGGGAGCGAAATTGAGAATGGCATGAATTCCGGCATGCACCATCAAATCGGCTACCGATTGCGCTGCGGGCGCGGGAACGGCCAGGATCGCGATACGAGCGCCCAGCTTCTGATTGACTTCCTTCAGCTTCAGGACATCTAGGATCTCCAGATCCCAGAGCGGCCTCCCGATTTTCCCGTAATTGTTATCGAAGACGGCGACAAGATTGAAACGATGTTCTTTGAGGCCGGGATATCCCACCAGAGCCGATCCGAGGTTCCCCGCTCCCACGAGAATGATACGCTGCTCACGATCGATCTTAAGAATTCGCGCGATACGCGCCTGAAGATCGGTGACATTGTAGCCGACCCCCGGCTTACCGAACTCCCCGAAATAAGAGAGGTCTTTTCGAAATTGCGCCGCGTTTATTCCGGTTTGCCTCTCGACCTCCGCCGAAGATATCGTTTCCGTACTCGTCTGATCAAGGTCGATCAAAAAACGCAAATAGGTCGCCAGGCGCTCCAGCGTCGGGACCGGCACCCTTCCATTATGCGTGTGCATTTAAACCACACCTAACCCTATCTTGCCTTGTTTCGCAATGAAAGTACGGACACATACACACATTCGGATTGGAGACCGGGTGGAAGCTCACTTTTCGAGTATACCTTTCCTCTTAAAAAGGCGTCAAGGCGTTTGTGAAAAAGGTTACAATCCGTCTCGGCGGTTAAAAATTCTTTACTCGAAACGAATCAAACCGGGGAACCTTTTGCTTCTTTGCCCCGTCTGAGGGGTGCGCGGGCAAACGAGCGGACTGGATCTACTTTCTCTCGGGCGTCCTACTGGATTTCAAGTACGAATAGGGCATACGTCCTAGTCGTTTCCAGTATTATTTACCGGATGATTACCTGTTTGTTTACGGAATAACTACTGGGAGACCGAAGATGTTCCGGTCTATTCGCGTAGTCACTCATTCAGCAGAGCGCGTTATGATCTTACAATCGATGAGGCGGGTCTTCCCGCATGGCATCGATTGAACGATTTATCTTTGTATATAACCAGAATACATGGCTTGATTGCGCTGCGGATCGTTCCAGATGACAATCCGATGAAAGGCGCTCGCACGGAGGAGACCAGTGATGATAGAAACGCTTCGGGAATCTAAATCGTCTCTGCTCGTGGCAAATCCGGAGTTGGATAGCATTTCATACCAATCAGACTACGAGGCAACTTCCCCGCTGCTCACGAGCATGGCGGATGGCGTCGGCGCTTCCGTAATGCGTGGCGTCGAAGTCAAAACCGATACAACGACCCCGGAAGACCAGACGAATAGGTTTTCCCACGATTATACGGATCCCCTCTTTCCGCGTCACCAGGTTGCGTACGCGTTTGCTAAGAGAGCTTTCGATGTGGTGCTTTGCGGACTTGCCCTCCTATTTTTCGCGCCGATCATGCTTGTTGTTGCTTTAGCGATCCGCCTTACCTCTAAAGGCCCGGTGATTTTCAAACAGATCCGTGTGGGTCGAGGCGGTCGTTATTTCTGGTGCTATAAGTTTCGCTCGATGTGTGTGGACGCGGAAGAAAAGAAAAAATTGCTGCTGCATCTCAATGAGGCGAGCGGCCCGGTATTCAAGATCAAACGGGATCCACGCATAACACGCATTGGATCGTTCATCCGAAAAACAAGTCTGGATGAGCTTCCACAGCTGATCAACATTTTAAAGGGAGATATGTCCATCGTTGGACCGCGTCCTCCCATCCCGTCCGAAGTGGCCGATTATACGGACTATGAGCGAGGTCGTCTTGCCGTGCAGCCGGGACTTACCTGCCTCTGGCAGATAAACGGACGCAGTAACGTCTCCTTCGAGCGCTGGATGGAACTCGATCTTCAATATATCGAAACGATGTCCTTTAGAAACGATGTCAAGATAGTATTGCAAACGGTTCCGGCGGTTCTCAAGGGATCGGGGTCGTACTGAATCATGCCAACCAATGCCAGGCTCCACGGGAGCGTCCTCAGGGTCGCACCGTGATGCCTGGCTTACTGTCGGCAAGTGCATGTGTTGGGAATGCCGGCCTGTTTTTCCCAGCCTCCTCCCTTGGCCCCTGTGCTTCCTTGAAGATCCGTTGCCAACATACCCCTTTTGCGCAGAGACTATTCGGCGCTTTCCCTGTCCATGCCATGCTTTCTTTCCTGGATTCGGAAGGTTCGAATCGAGCGGTATTGACGTGTCCGAGGATGTTGTAGGGTACTATATTGCCGTGCGCACGGGCAATGGCGCCCTCCCGCTATGGAACACGGATCTCCCCTACCAATGGGCGCCGTCCGCGTTTAGCCACGCTTGAGCGAACGACTTCCAACGAAACAAGGTCGGGCATAAGAGATCCTTTCTGGCATTCGTGCCATCGTCTCGTCCCCAACAGGAGCTACCAGGGTGGACATTGATTCCCGAAGTCACGCGCAACAAGATGCGCCCAGCGAAACGATACCGCATGCGGAAGCCGGAAATCCTTCCCTCGTCGGGAAACGCCTGGCACGCCTCTCGGCGCCAAAGAAAGATTACACACTCTCCGTCTTGATCCCGGTATACAATGAGAACGAGACGCTTACAGAGCTTTTGAGACGCGTACGAGATATAGAAATCAAAAAAGAGATCATCATGGTGGATGATGGGTCTACCGATGGCACTCGGGACGTCATGCGCGATCAGATCGAGGGGAAATTCCCCGACGTTCGTGTGTTTTATCACGAAGTAAACCAGGGGAAAGGCGCCGCCATTCGTACCGCCATCGCACAGGCGACAGGCGACATTCTCATTATTCAGGACGCCGACCTGGAGTATGATCCGCGTGAATACTACACGCTACTAGAACCTATCCTCGACGGACGTGCCGATGTAGTATTCGGAAGCCGATTCATTGGCGGTGGGCCACACCGAGTCCACCTGTTCTGGCATCGCGTGGTCAACGGAATATTGACCACGCTCTCGAATATGATGACGAACCTTAACCTCACCGACATGGAAGTCTGTTATAAAGTTTTTAAAGCGGAAGTCCTGAAAAATATCACTCTGCGAAGTAATCGCTTTGACTTTGAGCCTGAAATAACGGCGAAAGTCGCCAAAAAGCATTACCGTGTGTATGAGGTCCCGATCTCTTATAGCGGACGCGATTACGACGAGGGAAAGAAGATAGGCTGGAAAGACGGCGTGGTCGCTCTCTGGACGATCTTCAAGTACCGTTTCACGGATTAGCGTCCGTTCGACGTGGCAGTAAAGGCATCTACATCCGGAAAGCACGAGAGAGGCGGAACGTATGATTCTTGTAACAGGCGGAGCCGGGTATATTGGCAGCCACTATGTTCAATATGCGACCGGGCGCGGTGAAGAAGTCGTTGTGCTCGACAATCTTGCCTATGGGCATCGAGAAGCGGTCCCAGCCAATGTCCCATTTGTCGAGGCAAATATGGGAGATCGGGCCGCGCTCGATCAGGTTTTCTCGAAATATAACATCGATGCGGTCGTCCACTTCGCCGCGTTCGCGTATGTCGGCGAGTCCGTCACCGACCCCTCGAAGTATTACAACAATAATACGGTGGCGACGCTTAATGTGTTGGACACTATGCGCGCACATGGCGTACACAACTTTGTATTCTCTTCTACCTGCGCCACGTATGGCGATCCTCAATATATCCCGATGGACGAGAAACATCCGCAAAGCCCTATCAACCCCTACGGGGAAAGCAAGTTTTTTGTCGAGCATATCCTCAAAGCATTCGATCACGCATATGGACTTCGTTACACTGCGCTCCGATATTTTAACGCCGCAGGCTGTGACCCCGAAGGCCGCATCGGCGAGAGCCATGATCCGGAAACACATCTTATTCCGCTTATCCTTCAGGTCGCTACCGGCAAGCGTTCGGACATCGGAATATTTGGGACGGACTACGATACGCCGGATGGCACCGGTATTCGGGATTACATCCATGTTCTCGATCTCGCGCAGGCGCATGCTCTCTCTCTTGAACGGCTACGGACCGGCGCAGCAAGCGATATCTACAACCTCGGTAGTGAGAACGGATACTCGGTTAAAGAAGTCATCGAGACCTGCGAGCGTATCACCGGCAAATCCATCCGCGCGGTGGAGCGGCCGCGACGAGCCGGCGACCCCCCGAAATTGATCGCAAGCGCCACAAAAGCAAAAGCCGATTTGCACTGGAAACCGCGCTATCAGAACCTGGACGAAATTATTTCGACCGCGTGGGAATGGGAACAGCACCGACGCTACTGACGAAGGATTCTTATACCGTTCCGCCTTGCGCAGAGCAGGCGGAGCGTTCGTTACAGAAGAGGAGTGTGCAGCCAGTGAAGGGTCTGATTCTCAGCGGTGGACGCGGTACTCGACTGCGCCCCATCACACATACAAGCGCCAAGCAATTGGTTCCGGTGGCGAACAAACCGATTCTCTACTACGGCATCGAATGTATTCGAGATGCCGGTATTACGGATATCGGAATCATTGTGGGGGACACACGCGAGGAGATCAAGCGTGCATGCGCCGATGGCGCGCAGTGGGGCGTCAAACTCACTTACATTCATCAGTCCGATCCCCTTGGGCTGGCCCATGCGGTCAAAACGGCGCAGCCATTTCTAGGGGAGGATCCATTTGTGATGTACCTGGGGGACAACCTTGTCAAGGACGGCATTACTCCACTCGTGCGAGAGTTCGAAAGAGACCGGCCGAATGCTCAGATTCTTCTTGCCCATGTCAAAAATCCACAAGATTTCGGAGTAGCGGAACTGGATGGGGACCACGTCGTCCGACTTGTCGAGAAACCGAAAGAACCCAAAAGCGATCTTGCGCTGGTCGGCGTCTATATGTTCGACTCCACTATTTGGGAAGCAGTCGATGCGATCAAACCTTCCGCTCGCGGCGAGTTGGAAATCACCGACGCGATACAATATCTCATCGATACGGGATATAACGTGCGCTCACATGTGATTCGGGGCTGGTGGAAAGATACGGGAAAGCTCGAGGATATGCTGGAAGCAAACCGTATCCTGTTGGAAGGAATCGAACGACGCATCGACGGCCATGTGGACGAACACTCGCAAGTTAACGGCAGGGTCATCATCGGCCGTAATTCGCACATACTGCGAAGCAATATCCGGGGCCCGGTAATCATCGGGGAAAATTGTCTGATCGAGGACGCGTACATCGGGCCGTTCACCAGTCTCCACGATGGAGTGCGCGTGATCGGCAGCGAGATCGAGCACAGCATGATTCTTGAAAACAGCGCCATCTTGAACATTGGGAATCGCCTCGAAGACAGCCTTATCGGCAAGAACGTCGAAGTTCGCAAGGATGGCAGGAAGCCAAAAGCATATCGCCTCATGCTCGGCGACAATTCGGAAGTGAGCGTCCTTTAGCACGCAATGCGGGCGATGCGCAGGACAGTTCGCAGCCGAACATGCCCAGTTATCGACGGCGCCCTCGCGGACTTAAAATTTAACGGGAGCAAACCCAATGGAACCTAACGCACAACAGATCAACATTCCTGGCGTCCTTACACGCCCTCTCCGGAGATTCACCGACTCACGGGGCTGGCTATCGGAGCTGTTCCGCGATGATGAACTTCCCGAAGGGTTCAAGCCTGTCATGGGTTACGCCTCTATTACCCATCCCGGCGTCGCGCGTGGACCGCATGAACATAGAGAACAGGCCGACGGCTTCGCCTTTATTTTCGGCACGTTCGAAATTACCGTATGGGAAAACCGGCCCGGTCGCGAACGCGTCAAACAGGTAATCACTGCCGGGACCGCAAATCCGATTTTCATGGTGGTGCCTGCCGGCGTCGTGCATGCTTATCGGAATATCGGAGAGGAAGATGGTCTGGTGCTGAACTTCCCGGATCAACTGTATGCCGGTCATGGTAAAAAGGATCCGGTCGACGAGATCCGCCATGAAGACATCGACTCGGAGTTCAAACTATGAGCGGTCATTTCATAAAGCGGGTGCTTGTCACGGGCGGCGCGGGATTTATAGGCAGCAACTATTGCCGCTATCTTCTTAAAGTACATCCGGACTATCGGGTCGTCGTGCTGGATGCGCTGACCTATGCCGGCAATCTTTCCACGATGGCGGACATGGAGAATGACGCGGAGACCTCCGATCGCTTTCGGTTCTACCCGGGCAAAATTCAAGATGAGACGGTCGTAAACGGGATTATCGAAGCGGAAAAGATCAACTACATCGTCAATTTCGCGGCTGAATCGCATAACGACCGCAGTATCCTCGATCCCGGAAGTTTTATTCAGACCGATGTCTACGGTGTTTTCGTCCTGCTCGACGCCACCCGGCGACACCATATCGAACGCATGCTTCATGTCTCCACGGACGAAGTGTACGGCACGATCGATGCCGGTCAGTTTACGGAGAGCAGTCCGCTGGAGCCGAACACTCCCTACTCCGCAAGCAAGGCAGGCGGAGAAATGCAGGTCCGCGCACACCATATCACGTATGGTACTCCCGCGCTTATCACACGGTGCGGCAACAACTTCGGACCGTACCAATATCCGGAAAAGCTTATTCCCTTTTTCGTGACGCGTCTGATGGACAATAAAAAAGTGCCTCTTTATGGATCCGGACTACAGGTGAGGGACTGGGTTTACGTCATGGATCATTGTGCCGGAATCGACCATGTTCTCCAACATGGGATCGTAGGCGAAGCGTACAATATCGGTTCGGACTGTGAGAAGCCTAATATTGAAATCACCCATCGCCTTTTACAACTGCTCGGCAAGCCAGAATCGCTGATCAAGTTCATTGGAGATCCGCGCGGCGGAGCGCATGACAAGCGTTACAGCATCGACGCTTCGAAGTTACGCGGCGCCGGATGGAAACCAACGTATGACTTCGATGCGGCAATCGAAGCGACCGTGCGCTGGTATTCGGACAATCAAACCTGGTGGCGTGAAATTGTCGCGTCGACAGACTACCAGGCTTTCGTCGAACGTTTCTACGGCAAATATCTTGGTGAGGACCTTTAAGAAAACACTACATTATGGGCGAAATCGTGCGGTCATGGCACTCTCTGGCGACACTTCTGCGCGCCCGCCAACAAGCAGCAAAGTGTGTGGTTTCCACCAACGGGGTGTTCGATGTGCTCCATATCGGTCATACACGTTACCTTCAGGCGGCTCGCGCCCTGGGTGATGGGTTGGTGATAGGAGTCAATTCGGACGCTTGCACGCGGCGCTTGAAAGGCTGGCCGCGGCCGTTTGTGCCGGAAGCAGAACGCATGGAAATGCTTGCCGCGCTGCGTTGCGTTGATTATGTCACTCTTTTCGACGAACCAACGCCAATCGATTTTCTCGATGCTATCCAGCCGGATATTCACGTAAAAGGCGGAGACTACAACGTGGAGAGTCTTCCGGAGACATCGGTAATTCGTAAGCACGGGGGGCGTGTCGTCACTGTCCCGTTTGTCCAGGATCACTCGACTTCGAGTCTGGTGGCGCGTATTCTCGCGGCCGCGGAACATGGGCCTTTATGAACACAGGAGTGACCAAAGCCCCGTCTGGTGGCCCTGAGATTGCTACGTCCACGCAACCTGAGCCGATACGTCGTACGGTGCAAAGTATCTTATTGGCATTGTTTAAAGCGGTGCGTCCCAAGCAGGCGACCAAGAATCTCTTTGTGTTCGCTGCGCTTGTGTTCGCCGGTCGATTGTTCGACCCCATAGCGCTCGCAAGGGCCACGATCGGGTTCCTGTTATTCTCCGTGGTTTCCGGCAGCGTCTATCTCTTGAACGATTTGATCGATGTTGAACAAGACAGGGAACACCCGACCAAGCAAAACAGGCCGATCGCGTCCGGGCAGCTCCCTATCGCATTGGCCTGGATGGCCATGGCTACGCTCGCCGTCGGTGGCCTGACCGCTAGCTTTGCGCTCAGTCGTGCTTTTGGCGTGGCCGTCGCCATGTACCTGGGTTTGCAGATTGCCTACTGCAATGGCTTGAAGCATGCGGTGCTGCTGGATGTATTTACCATCGCCGCCGGATTTATGCTCCGCACGGTTGCCGGTGGCTTCGTCATCCATGCGCACATCTCTCAATGGCTGCTGCTCTGTACGCTGCAGCTCGCGCTCTTCCTTGGATTTGGAAAGCGGCGACAGGAACTCGTGCTCCTGGGTACGGATGCGGGCAAGCACCGGGCGATTCTCGACGAATATAGCCTTCCCTTTCTCGATCAAATGATCAATATCGTCGCGGGCGTCACGATTGTTTGTTATTCCGTCTATACAATTCAGTCTCCGACGGCTCTCGCACATCCCCACCTATGGATAACCGTTCCCATCGTTATCTATGGGGTTTTTCGATATCTTTACCTGGTCTTCCAAAAAGGCTGGGGGGGCGCTCCTGATGAAGTATTGCTTCGGGACCGGGGGCTTCAACTCACCATCGGGATGTGGTTCCTGGTCGTAATGCTACTGTTCGCATTCGACAAAGCGGGCGCTCCACTGCTGCACTGGTTATAAGGAGGACACAATGAGAGTCATGGTCACGGGCGCAAATGGAATGCTTGGTATCGACGTCTGCTTCCTCCTGGAACAGGGAGGGCATACCGCCATTCGAACAGATGTCGCCGCTCGCGAGGATCTTACGCTTCCGGCATGGGAATCCGTCGATATAACAAATACACAGGATCTAAGCCAATTCATCTTGAGCCAACAGCCGGATGCAGTGATTCATTGTGCCGCCGCCACGGATGTCGATGGCTGCGAACGGCATCCGGATATGGCATATCGGGTGAACGCTCTCGGAACCTGGAACCTCGCATCGATCTGCGGATCGCACCATATCACCCTTGTTTACGTCAGCACGGACTTTGTATTCGATGGGGCAAAACATGAGCCCTATACCGAGTTCGACATCCCGCATCCTCTAAACCACTACGGCGCTTCCAAACTCGCCGGAGAGCGCTTCGTCGCACAATTGTGCCGGAAACACTTTATTGCCCGGACGGCATGGCTATTCGGCGTTCACGGCAAAAGTTTTCCCAGCAAGATGCTGGAATTCGCAAAGACTCGCAACACCCTCGATGTCGTCTGCGATCAAGTGGGCAGTCCCACGCACACCATGGATCTTGCAAGGACGCTCATCTGGCTACTGGATTCCCCACTCTACGGCACCTACCATGTTACCAGTTCGGGATCTTGTTCCTGGTATGAACTTGCTAAGAAGACCTTTGAACTTGCCGGCATTCAGCACGTCAATGTAAAACCCATGCCGGCAGATCTGTGGCCGACTCCTACCAAGCGACCCGCGTATTCGGTTCTACGCCACTACGCCCTCGAGCTTCAGGGGCATGATCATATGCCCCCATGGCAGCAAGCCCTCACGGATTTCCTTGCCCGACGCGGCGCATAAAGATCGCGCATCGGAAAACCAATGAGAGCCGGCCACCGTGGATGTACCGTGGCCGGCTCTCATTGGTTTCGCTAAGCTCTCTTATCGGCCGTGTCCGCCTCCGGGCCTACCGGAAGAGTCGGTCGAACGGTTTCCACTATCCGAACTATGCCCCGGAGGCGCCGAGCGGCTTCCATTATCGGAAGAGTGCGTCTGAGGCACTGGACGGGTCCCACTGTCCGAACTGCGCACCGGGGGCGCTGAATGGGTTTCCGTTCCGCGCGATGAGTAGCCGCCACCATTGGATCCCCCACCTCCATAACTGCGCGTAGGAGCACCTCCATTACTTTGATAGGATCGCGGTCCCCCGCCGTCCGATGCGTTCGACCGGGGATAGGTCGGATAATTCCGATAGCCATAACTCTGTCCCGGATAGCTGGAAGACCCGCGTACAGGCGCATAAGGTCTGTCGGTCGACCGATCCACACGACCCGGCGAATTTCCATACTGCGGTCGGCTCTGCGTATATTCGGACGAACGGCGATCCTGTCCGCTAGATGTCGGACCACCAGGCCTTCGTTCATAGCCTGAATTCCCTGGTACGCCTGTTGCTCCCCCTGTATTGCCACCGTATGGCGCGGTTCGAGTACCGGGCAGTCCAAGGCTCGCTCTGGCGCGATTTGCGGCATCCGCCGGACTCAGTCCCCCCTGACTTCCAATGGGACCGCGTACTGTTCCGGACGTATTGTCGATAGGCCTGCGATCGTTAGTGGGTGTATATCCACCGGAGCGCGTCGTAGGCAATCCTTCACTTCCCGAACGGTTCCCCGTACCAATTCGGTTCGGTTCGCCCGTTCCCGTACGTGTGATTGGGGCCTGCGGGCGGAAAGGTTCAGGTCCCCTGCTGGAAGTCGAATTCGGCGTCCGGAAAATACCGGGCGCTTGTGACGGATGCTGTCCCGCCTGCGACGTAATCGGCTGGGTGTTGCGAGCTACACCGGACGGCAAAGGCATTCGGAACACAGGCCGCGACAATCCGACCGGTGACGCAGTATTCGGCGGTAGGAACGATCTGTTCGGAGTCAGTCCAACGGATGTCGGCCGTAACCCCACCGGCCCGGATGCAGGCACGGATCCAACTGGCGGTGCTCCCGGCGCATTTCCATGCGAGAAGAACCCTTTCTCGGACGGGGGAAGCGCTCCGTAATTTCCATGACCTCCGAACCCGTTCACGGAGGTGACGGACCCTCCACCCGATTGTGCATTCACCGGCTGGAACCGATGGTGGTTAAAGTTCTCGTTTATTGGTCCAAATCGATTGTTGACGATCGTCGTATTGTTCTCGTACCGCACATGATTTATGTACGAATTGCCCCACGAACGCCCAACACAGTAACGATCTTGCTCAGGATAGTAGACTCCGCAGGCCCCAATCGAAAAGGATGCAAACCACGGACCAGACCCGAAACCGATCGACAGATAAGAGGGGTACCGCACTTCGCTGGGAGCGAGGGGGCACCAGCCAATACGACCTTCATATTGTGAGAAATGCACCACGCCAGGACACCAGTACTGATTGACCGGTCCGGGGCACCACGCCCATCCATACGGCTGACACACCCATGTCCCATAATGGTAAGGGGCCCATCCCCAGGACTCATCGGAAACCCAGGTCCAACCAAATGGGGTCACCCACGTCCAATGCCCGTCATGGTAGGGGCGCCATCCCGCGCCGACATCGCGTGGGCACCACACGGAACCATATTGGGCGTCGTCACGCCAACTACCGTATGCATCCAAATCTCCCGCAACAATGTCGATATTCGCCGGGAGATGACGTTTGGACTCTCCGTCCGCAAGCGCGTCGATCCGTTCGTCACGGCTATCGTTCCACCTGTCCCAGCTGTCTGCCCCCGGTAACGGAGAAAGATCGAAAGGCGTAGTCGCGTCCTGCGCGTCAAGATATTGGCCGGAGCGCACCTGAGTTTTGCCCTGCGGCCCTTCCACGGTAGCCTCGCCGGACCGGACAGCGACCTCCGCGCCATTCCCGGCTCCTACCCGCACGCGGGCGCGTCCACTCACTTTGATGGAGACGACCGGCGTATCTATCTGGTAAACCGATTGAGCGTTCCTGGCACGCAACATGGAAACGCCGCCAGTCATCTTGATCTCGGTGAATTCCCCCTGAGCATCGCTGTAAAGCGTCTGCAAAGTGATTACCGCGCCGTTGCCCAGCCTCAAAACCGCGCCGTCGTCGAATTGTATCTCCGCTCTGCCGCCATCGGTCACCCATACCTGGGCGCCTTGACGCAAGGGGAGGTTTATCGAACCTTTCGACCACTCCGAATCGGCTGCGGGGCGCCAACTGACGTTCCCCGACACGTAAGCAAACCGCGCAAGGCGGACAGGCCCCGCGTTTGTGTCCACGCGGTTGTCCGAGGCAATGTTATTGTCGAAGCCCGTGTTTGAATCGTTTACCGTAAATTCCGAGTTCGCGGCCGTGGAATTAGATGGGTCTTCTTGGGCATGCGCTACACCTGGTGCAATCAAGCATGCCAATAGACCACATAGCGAAAGCGGCCAGAGAGATCTCTGTGTGACCCCTAACATTGTAATATGTCCTCCACAAGCCCAAAACAAGTGTGGCGCTGAAACCAGGCGGGGCTTGACGCGTCCTATAAGAATCCTTACGAATCTAGCCCTTCAATGTGACACGGACAACCAGAAAAAAGTCATGTATAAAGCAATCGCGATTTCCGTGGAGATTCGAGTGCAATCCGGCAACCTTACTGCTCCCGTCATCCCGTTGGAATGGAAGAATGCACACGTGAGTGTCGCGTGCGGCACATCCGCTCCGACCTCATATTCGCTTTCTGTTTCTTTTTAGCGAGGACGAACATGAGCGTTCAAAGCATTGCTAACGGAGCATCGTTTTCTAATCCGATATTTCAGGGGCATATTGCCCGAAAAGCGTCTGCCGACATCGCGCCATCTTCACGTGGAAGCGATGAAGCCAATAAAGATATCGCGGGCGGTCTTGATTCGGGATCCGGTGCAGGCCCTGGTGGGCCGAGCCTTACGAGCACCGCACAGGGCGGCATCTATCAGGCGGCGGCCTTCCTGATCGATCTCACCGAGATGATCCATGCGGAATCCCATGGCCCTGGACAGGATAGTCAGGTCGATTACGAGGGCCGGATACTGGCGGATATCCAGGCCATTCATCTTATTGCTTCAAGCGTCCAATTCCGTGCGGGACTGCGCATGAATCGATCAATGGCTTCGGACGTGGGCGCCAATCCGCTTTCGAACGCATCCTCTCCCAACGACAATGTCGCCGCTCCGGAACCCCTCTCGCTCCTCATTATCCAACAGGCAGGTCAAGCGCAAGCGGCCCAAGCCAACCTGTCGTCGGATCACGTACTGGCGCTCCTGGGGCCATGATCGCACCATGCGCATAGAAAGGGAATACGTGATCGAAATCGGATGAGCGAGCGATCCGATCCTGAAATAATTCCCATTGTGTACGCCATGAAGACTGCAAATATCGGTTGCCCCTTGAGAACCGCAAGAATTCAGGATATAATGATCCAGAAAGGATTCATGCAATATGATATCTCAAACGGCGGAGTACGCGCTTCGGGCGGTCGTCCATCTTGCCTATCATCCGGATAACCCGCAAACGGCGCTGCAAATCTCCCTGTCCACGCACGTTCCATCGCCTTACCTGTCCAAAGTGCTTCAACAGTTGGGCCGGGCCGGACTGATTCATTCGCAACGTGGCCTGCATGGCGGATTTACACTTCTCAAGAACAGCACGGATGTCACGGTCTATGAGGTAGTACAAGCCGTCGATCCATTACATCGAATCACCACCTGCCCCCTTGGATTGAAAGCACACGGAACCAACCTGTGCCCGCTGCATCGGCGTGTAGACGACGCCATGTCACTTATAGAGAAATCGTTCCGAGAATCGAAAATCTTCGATCTGATCAACGAACCCAACTCCAGCAAACCCCTGTGTCCTTTTCCCATCGAAGTGGCGGCCGTTTAGAAGCAAAGTGTATCCATGCGCGACTCACGTCGCGTTTGGCAAACATGAAGTAAGCCAATTTTTTAAACTGGATAATTATATCTTGACATCCATAATTAAAGTGACTATAATGACTCTGGCTTCAGACAGGCGAGGTTAACGATGGGCTTGTCGTCCCACTGCCGATTTCATGTACGGACGGAAGGAGACTTATCATGGCAACATCCCTATACGAATCTTTAGGCGGAGAGGCGGCCGTCGACGCGGCTGTGGATATTTTTTACCGTAAGGTTCTGATGGACGATCATATCAGCGGGTTCTTTGAGGATGTCGATATGGACCGTCAGGCGGCCAAACAAAAGGCATTCCTGACGTACGCGTTTGGCGGACCAAATCATTATAGCGGTAAAGAGATGCGCGCCGCGCATGCGCATCTCGTGACGCGGGGTCTCGACGAGACGCACTTCAACGCAGTAGCGAACCATCTGCGGGAAACGCTGGAAGAATTGAAGGCGCCGGAGTCTTTGATATCCCAGGTGCTTACGATCGCGGAAAGCACGCGCACCGACGTGCTTGGTCGATAGCCGGCAGTCGAAGGATAGGAAAGCATGCGCATAATTACGTACAAGGAACAGGCTTATGCCTGTTCCTCCGGGGAGTCCGTACTCGAATGCCTGGAGCGCCAGGGCATCATGGTCCCCTCTTCCTGCCGAACCGGAGTCTGCCAATCCTGTATGATGCGTGCGACCCAGGGCGTGGCGCCTCCCAAATCACAAAACGGTTTGAAGTCCACGTTGCGTGCCCAGAACTATTTCCTGGCCTGCGTATGCCAGCCTGAAGAAGACCTTGTCGTTACGCTCGCGGGAGAGGAGGCATTGCAGCATACCTCCGCAACGTTGATCTTGCGCGAAAAGTTAAACAAGGATATCTTTCGCCTGTCGCTCACATGCCGAACGCCGTTCGAATATCATGCCGGTCAGTTCGTCCACCTTTATCGCCCGGACGGTCTTATGCGGAGTTATTCCATTGCGAACGTGCCAGAGGCGGACGGCGTAATCGAATTGCATGTTCGTCGACTTCCCGGCGGCGCGATGACAGGCTGGCTGCACGACGCACTAAAGATTGGCGAGAGTCTGGACATCGCCGGCCCATTTGGGAATTGCTTTTATACTCCCGGAAATCCGGAGCAGGGACTTTTGCTGATCGGCACCGGTTCCGGTCTAGCGCCATTGTGGGGGATCGCGAACGATGCGCTGCAGCAGGGACACATCGGTCCCATCCGGCTCTACCACGGCAGTTGGAACCCACATGGCCTTTATTTGGTGGATGAGTTGAGCGCCCTGAGTGCACGGCACGATCAGGTGCATTACGGGCCGTGCGTGGACAGCGAAGCGCTGACCCAACATTCCGCCGGAAGGGCGGATCACATCGCGTTCAGCGACCTGAAGAACCTGAAGGGATGGCGCGTCTTTCTATGCGGGCATCCGGAACTCGTGCAGTCGGCGAAGAAACGTGCGTTCTTAGCGGGCGCTTCCATGCGGGATATCTATGCGGATCCGTTCGTATTAACGGGAACCGGGCCGGTGGTCACCTCTTGAGGCGAGGGCCGGGGTGACGCTATTCGCCTTGCCGTCCTGTCTGAACGCATAATTAGCGCAGCCTCGTAAAACAATGGCTCATCCAGCGGTTTGCCTACATGGAAACACCGCATCGTGCCATTGCAGGCCGTTGGGCAATGGACCATCGGCATATTCTATGTGAATGACCCGTCTATGATGAGGTGATTGCGCCGCCGAGGAAGCATGCAGCAATAGCGGACGTATCAACAGTGCCCCACCCCGTTCGATCTCGCAGGAAACTTCCGTTCCCTGCAAGCGGACATGTTCGATTCCCATCTGATCCATCTTCCCATGACGGTGGGTACCCGGCAAGATCCTGAGCGGGCCATTGGTCAGATCACAAGCGTCCAGATGCAGGCGCACGGTCAACATGCGTTCAAGCACGGCTACGGGGGCCTGCGCGTGGACGACTCCCCCCTTGACGGACCACGGGCCAAAACCTTCTACATCGTCACGATATGCCACCGCCACGGATAGGTCCTGATGCCACGGAACCTTCCAGTTCATGCCTGGAAGCTTATCGAAGTAAATGGCTCTCACCGCGAAGCAATCGACACCAAGCACGGGCTCAACCAATGAACGCACAGCTTTAGAGGTCGCCAGGGCCCGGACGGCCGGTATGGTTCGAAGTATATTTCGCAACGCGAAGGTCTGATTTCCGGCCGGCAATACGATAGCCGCAAAGGCGCTTTGTAGTTCCACGACCTCAGCGTCCTCTATGACTGCCCGCATTATGGCGAATCCTCGTTCATTGAGATCGCTGATCATCAGATGTCTTTCCACTGACTGCTATATATGCTGCCTGTTCCGGGTGAAAGGCTCGCTGCCCGGGTTGCCTGGCGAGATGGAGAAGGTCACAGGCCGTCAGGCCCGCCTCTTCCTGTTGAGCAACATGCGCCCCATCATAACAGAACACATGAGCGCTACGCCGAACGGAAGCAACATCGTGGTTTGTCGCGTCAAGGCAAGGTACGCCAGGTAGGCAGTATCCAGGAAGACGCATAACGCTAACGCCGGAATAACAACAGAGATGAGAACCTTCATTTACTCCCTCTTGTCGTGGATGGCACAAGAGCATCAGCCATATCATCGCGAGATAGATCACGCTTTCGCTGTGTTCGGGCAACAATTCGTAATCCTTGGACAGTCGCTTGAAGCGCCCAAACCAGCCAAATGTGCGCTCGACTACCCACCGACGCGGCACCACTTTGAACCCTTTGAGATCATCTGTGCGTTTGATGATCTCAACATCGATCCCAAAATGCTTTTTGACCCAATCGCCGAATGGGCCGACGTAACCACGATCGGCCCATATCTTGGACAGACGTGGAAAGCGCTCAGACACATTTTGGAGTGTGATTGGCGGGCCATTACTTATTGTATGGGTGTCCTTCGCCTGCATTCCATTCATACCCGTGCGCATCATTGGCACCGACAACTGCTATCTGCGCAATCTACGTGGCGCACGCGGAAGACATTTACGAGTGTATCCCCAATCGGCCAACGCTTCGTATGACCCGGTGCCGATCAAGAAGAACCATGCGGTGCGGCGTGTTGCGGGCACAACGAGCAGCAAACCTACGATATGAAACAGTAGACCTGGAAAAATGAATAGCATCGTGGTGAGATGGTACTGAAACATCTCGAAGCGCAGACGGCTCCAATCCAGAGCCTCCGGCGCAGTCCGCCAGTCACCGGAAACGCGATATTTCGCTCGCAATGTGGCCGCGAGCGCGTTTCGTTTGTCGCGAATGAGCTTATAGCGAGACCAGCGCACTGCCTGAATCAGAACTCCAGCCAGCACGGTTGCCCCAAAGAAACAGAACGTCCAGGCGGCGCCGAATTGGTTCGTGCTGACGATAATGAGGCCGGCTTCCGCAATGGAAATACAAAGCAGCCATAAGACCCATACGATGAACTGAACCATATAACGCATATCTGTTTCCCGGCTTTTCCGACCTCATGTCAATCCGGATTGCTATTCTAGGCCGCAAGAATTCCCACTCTGCTACGTTTATGCCGGAATCGCAAATCGAATGCCAACCCCTGGATTGGCTATCGCTTCTAAGCTTTATTCTGTCGGGCGCTCGATGAGGGTAAATGCGTATTGGCGACTGTCGAATTTTCAGATCCTCCGTTGTGACCGGGAAGACGTGTCAGGGAATTTTTACTTTCCAGAACGGAAGAGTCTTTCCATCTGCCTGTTATGACAAAATAGGCAAGACTGCGAGGCACTGGCAATATGAGAAGAAAAGCCGCAATATGGCAGTAAAAGCCTGGAACCAGAAATAGAGACGTAGCGAGCCAGTAATCGGCAAAGGTCACAAGCCAAAGCGAACTCCACGCCCGATATACCGGAGAATTCGTCATGACCTCTTCATGCCCGCGTTTGAACGGAATTTTCTTAAATAGTCTGCTTGCTTCGTCGCGCATCGGTTTGAGCAGAAACCAGCGTATGGACTGTATCACAAGTCCGGCAAGCGCAGGCCCCACCACGAGATAGAAGGTGAGCGTGGCCCCAAAACGCTTCGTGCTTAGAATAATCAATCCGACTTCC
The DNA here is from genome assembly GCA_038231675.1 of Chthonomonadales bacterium. Taxonomy (GTDB): domain Bacteria; phylum Armatimonadota; class Chthonomonadetes; order Chthonomonadales; family Chthonomonadaceae; genus JBBRKX01. The sequence continues at coordinate 17,946 of JBBRKX010000007.1, forward strand.
AGGAAAAAAATGCAGAGCCATCTTATAAAAACCCTGATTTTCACGGCCATTGCCTCTTTCCTGTTTCTCGTGACCATACTACGAACCGCCGGGAACTGTACTCCTCGTCATAATAGACGTGAACGCTTTTGCATCGGTCTCAAAACCTTCGATCCAACAAAAAGACGGGGTAGAGGATTTCCCTCTACCCCGCCGTTATAGTCGGTGCTGGACATTGGTGAGAGCACTGGGACTCGAACCCAGGACCCACGCCTTAAAAGGGCGTTGCTCTACCTACTGAGCTATGCTCTCAAACCGGCGTTATGGTACCTCATGTAAGGCTGCCTGTCAATGCCGATTTGAGCGCATTTGCTCGCTAAGACGCTTAGTCTGTCTCAGGAACGAAACACCTTCGCCAGAACGTCGTCCAGAATGATCGTTTGCTCGCGGGCCGGGCCGACGGAAACGGTTGCCACCGGAACACCTACCAGCTCTTGAACGCGCTCGATATAATGTCGCGCATTCGCGGGCATATCGCTTAGCTTTTGCATCTGAGAGACATCTTCGGTCCAGCCCGGAAGCGTCTCATAGACCGGCTCGCAGTCGGTTCGGAAAGGCAGATCGCATGGCAGATCCTCGATCGTCTCTCCCGCACCGTTTTTGTAGGCGATTCCGATCTTAACCTCCGGCAGGCCCGCAAGAACGTCCAGGTGACCAAGCGCAAGGCAGCTAAGTCCATTCACCTGAGCGGCATACCGCAGGATCACCGTATCCAGCCATCCGCATCGCCGCGGGCGGCCTGTGGTGGTGCCGTATTCGTGACCACGCTCTCGAATATAGTCTCCGGTGCCGTTCAATAGCTCGGTGGGAAACACCCCCGCGCCCACCCGGGTGGTATATGCCTTTGCGACCCCGATCACACCATCGATAAAGGTCGGCCCCACACCCGTTCCCACGCACGCTCCGCCCGCGATGGGATGGGAGGACGTAACGAAGGGATAGGTGCCCAGATCGATATCGAGAAGCGTTCCCTGAGCGCCCTCGAAGATGACCCCTTTCCCAGTGCGCGCGGCCTGGTACACCATCATGGCAGTATCGTGGACATAGGGCTTGAGGTATGCCGCGTATGCGCCATACTCCGCAAGAATCGCTTCAGGGTCCATTGGGTCCACATGATAGACGCCGGTCAGCAGCGCGTTCTTTTCTTTCAATACCGCCCTCAACCGCGCCTCGAAACGCTCCGGGGCGATAAACTCGCCCATCCGAATTCCGATTCGCGCGGCCTTGTCCGCATACGCAGGCCCAACGCCCCGCCCGGTAGTTCCAATTTTGTCGTCGCCCCGGGTCGACTCTTGAAGCGTATCCAGTAGCCTGTGATACGGCATGATGACGTGCGCGGAAGACGAGATCTTCAGGTTTGCAAAGGAGACGCCACGCGCCTTCAATCCGTCGATCTCTTTAACAAGAACGCCCGGATCGATGACGACCCCATCGGCGACCACACAAACAGTTTCCGGGTTCAAAATACCTGCGGGAACAAGATGAAACTTATACTCCTCGTCCCCTACCGTCACCGAGTGGCCCGCATTATTCCCCCCGCCATAGCGAACTACCATGCTCGCCTTCGAGGAGAGATAATCGACGATCTTTCCCTTCGCCTCGTCACCCCATTGCGCGCCTACCACGACGATGTTTGCCATACAATCGCCCTCCTCCGACCGCCCGGTAACTCGGGCTGCGTCGCGGCCGAACCTCCCTTTTCCCTCTGCCAGGTGCTGTGAGAGGGGATCCGGAGGCGAATGCATTATCCCCAAAGCGAAAAGGGAGCGGGAGGCTGAAGATGGGCGCGAAAATTGCGGACCATTCTCCATCGACCCACCCCCAATACGAGGGGCCTGGCTCTACACTTTTTCAATTATAGATTGGTACCCTTGCTTTTGTCAAGACGCACAGACACTTTTCTCACGCCCATCGGCGGAAGAGCGATCTTCCCAAGAATTGCACGCCCGGTAGCCCCCGTCGCGGCCGGGACGTTCGAGGGCCGTCCGTGCAGGGTCTCGTATGCCAGCAACGCGAACGCCATGGCCTCTTTTGCATCGTCGGGCAGGCCGAAAGCGGCGTGATTGGTGACTTGCGTAGGGAAGACCCGTTGTGTCAGCATGCGGACCAGCGTCGTATTATGCACGCCCCCGCCGCCCAGGATCACCGTTCCGATACGCTCGCGCGGATTCAGCCACTCCGTATACGATAGGGCAATGGACTCTGCGGTGAGCGCGGTCGCCGTGGCAAGCAGGTCGTTCGAAGAACAACGCAAAGCATGCCCGCGCTTCCAAAACTTTTCCGCGTAAGCCGCGCCGAACTCTTCTCTTCCTGTTGACTTGGGCGGGCTTTGCCGGAAGAAAGGGTGACCGAGCATCTCCGTCAACAGACTTTTATTCACGGTGCCCGCCGCCGCGAGTGCGCCATTCTGATCGAAGCGCCGCGCACCTTCCGTAATACGCACCACGAGGGCGTCAATCAGAACGTTCCCAGGTCCCGTATCGAAGGCGAGGATGCCGTTCAAATCGGCTCCGCAGGGGAGAAACGTAACGTTCGCCATGCCGCCGATGTTTTGCACGGCCCTGGCCTCCTTGTGGGAACCGAATAACAGCGCGTCCGCAAAAGGAACCAGGGGAGCGCCCTGCCCCCCAAGCGCCATATCCGCCGAACGAAAATCCGCGACCACCGGCACGCCGGTACGGGCGGCGATGATAGCCGGCTCACCGATCTGAAGCGTGCCCCGCGCATGGATGCCTGGCTCATCAAGCACCGCAGGTTGATGCCAGACCGTTTGCCCATGCGATGCGATAGCGTCCACATCTTCAAATGTCAAACCCGTTGGCTCGATGAGAAGTCGCGCGGCTTTCGCGAACTCCTCACCCAGACGATAGTGCAACGCCACCACGGACTGCAACGGCGCGTTCGCAAGGCATACACCGAGGATAGCCTGCCGCACCTGGGTATCCCATGGCACGCAGACAAACTTCCGCAACCTCCATTTGTGTCTACGCGGTCCGCCCGTAATCTCCACCAATGCGGCATCGATACCGTCGACCGAAGTTCCGGACATCAGCCCTATCAGTAGCATTCGCCCTCCTCACACCTGCATGGCCTACTGCATGGTCTATCGGCCAGGTTCGTCATCGAAGAAGTGGAACTCTTCCCAACTCACTTTGCCTGCCTGCACAAGCTGCTTGATCCGGCGCTGCAGCGTGGAAAGCTCGGCCCTTCTGGCTTTGAATTCGACAAAGACCACTCTATCTTCCTCGAATTGAACCCCATCGACAGGGGTGCCCAGGAAGCGAAAGTTCGCCGAGTCGTAGGGATATCCGTCCATCAGGGGAAACCACTGTTCCGTGATGCGCCCATAGGATGCGGAAATACTGCGCTGACGCACCCGTTCGGATTCAAGAATGGCGAGCGCCACATCGAGGCGGCGCTTCAAGTACGAAGCGTAGAGCGTTGCGCTCCCCGCAAGCGCCAGAAGCGCAAAAATGACTGCTTTCATACCTCTCCCATCGGCCCCGCACACCTACGGCGAGCTGCCATCTCATTTGCTTTTCAAGCCCTGAATGGTTATAATAGAAGCACAGACGGTCGGTTTTCGAGCCCATCGAGGACCGCCTACTCAGAACGAGGTGAGACCATTGCCGACATACGGCTATCAATGTAACCAGTGCGCGCACGAATTTTCCGTCTTTCAAAGTATGAAAGACGACCCGGTAAAGATATGTCCGGAATGCGGCGGAGACGTAAAGAGACTCCTTTATCCCGTTGGCATTGTGTTCAAAGGCTCGGGATGGTATGTGAACGATTCGCGGAAGCCGGACACTTCCGCCGATTCCGGCAATGGAAGCGATTCCAAAAGCGGGGACGGCGCAAAGGCGGAAGGCAAACCGACGGAGAGTAAGCCGGCGGAGACTGCTTCCAAAGAAGGCGCGTCTAAGGAAAGTAAACCGACTGAAACGAAGAGCGATTCCGCAGCGGCCAGCAAGTAGCTCTCATCGCTCTCGGATAAGAAGAGGCGCCGGACGATCGGGATATTCCCTATGATCGTCCGGCGCCATTTTGTCACGGTAAGGAGAACGGATTACCGGTTGCTTTCGATCCGCAGATGGCCTGTGTGGGCGTCGAAGTTGACTTTAACGTCCATGGCGTCGCGAACGAAGGAAAGCGGCACGATCGCGCGACCATGCTCGACGAATGGCTTGGCATCCATCTTGATCGTTTGATTATTCACTCTCGCGGTGCTGTGTCCGATCCGGAACTGGATTTCATGCGTGCTGTTCACCGCCCGCACCGTCTGGGACTTGCCGTACCACTTCACTTCGCCACCGGTATGCTCGAAGATCTGGCGGAACGGAGCGAGCGGCATTCCATGTTGCACTCTTGGCTGAACATCGAACGCGATACGCGTGTTGTCGAAGGCCACATCGAAGGACTTCACGCGAATATTCACCATTTCGCCCGATCCTGGCGCCCCGGCCCGCGCGACACGTGTGGCAATACCGGTATTCACTCGCGCCCTCCATGTGGTGCGGTTCGTTCGTGCTTTTGTGGGCGCAAAAGTCATCCGAGCGGCAGGTCCGGAAGTCGAGGCGTCTGGTAATGAGGGCTCCACCGGAGAATAGTTCAGAGAAGGCCGATGCGCGATGCTTCCTGGCTTATGAACACGAGCGCTCTGACGTGCAAGATGACCGCTCAGGCCATCGATGGCACGGAGAGTGGAATCCGTCGGATCCGAAAGCAGGGCCATGAGAGTCTGGGATACGAGTCCCGATGACATATGTCGAGAAGAGGTCGTATTCGCGTTCGATCCCCGGTCCGGATTTGCGATACCCGTATCAGCGGAATGTGGCGACAACGCTTCCGCAGATCGCGACAACTCGGATGTCGGGTCCTGATACCGCATTTCACTTAATGCCTGAATGGCATCCGGCAGGTTCCGGATTGCAGTGAGTTTGGGATCGGAGAATGCGGTATCCTGCACGGGTCCCGTGACCCAGGCAATGGAACCTGGAAGGACTATCCATGTGGGTGGCATTCGCCTGGCCTGGGTGGGCTCGGTTCCCATAGTACGTCGTGAGATGCTCACGGCAATCGCGGAATCGCTGGAAGCATGGCGCCCTTCCTGCGTGGGCGTCATGCTTCGGAGATCCATCGCCATCC
>JBBRKX010000008.1:0-20983 GCA_038231675.1 Chthonomonadales bacterium
CGATTGCGACTTCGATAGCCCCCGTGAGTCTGAGGGAACTAGGTTCGTGTGTCAAATTCGCACGCAGATGAGCGCCCGAGATCTGAGTTACGATCTCCGGCCGGGAAGCCTCAATGTCTGACCAGCGCCCGTTTCTATCCGGATACTGCCACGTGGTCCAACGATCGTTGCGCCCCAGCCATGTTAATGGCAAGTGGCAATTAGCCGTCGGGTACACGCGACTGCTGCTCAGTCTGACTGCAATGCGGTCATGGGAATGGTTACTACTACCCGTGCGCCCCCCTCAATGCGGTTCTTATAAGTGACGCGGCCCCGTAAGTCGTATCGCGCCGCGCTATCTATCAAACTAAGACCCGTATTCGCCTGCGTTTGCCAGTCAAAATCGGGGGGAAAGCCTGGGCCGTCATCGCAAACTTCCAGACGTACGTTATCTTCTTGCACGCTCAGGTATATTTCGATGTCGCCACTTCCATGCTTAACCGCGTTACTGACCGTTTCGGAGATTAGCAACGCTAATGAGGCCCCCGCTCGGATAGGCAGGCGCACATCCTCAACCTGATAGCGGATGCGCCTCCCTCCAGTCGTTGCTTGGAGGAGGGGTACGAGTTTATCCATCGCCTCTTTGGTAGAAATCAGATGCGTATGGGCGTCGGCTTTAGCCTGGTTTGTTAGAAGGTCATGGATGGCGGCCAGCGTGCGTGTGTGCTGCCCGATTCTTTGCATGGCAGAGGCAGGAATGGTATCCTCACCGTCTTCGGTCTGTAGTTCCGCTAGAGCCGAAATAACTTGCAGGTTGTTCTTGACCCGGTGATGCGTCTCCTGAATGGAACGCTGCAACCGGGCATTCAATGTTTCTATCTCGCGCAGGTGCTGCATGCGCTCTGTGATGTCGCGGGCGATGGTGGAAGCGCCAACGATTTCCCCTTTACTGTCATGCACGGGCGACACGCTTATGGAGAGGTTGATTCGAGTTCCATCTTTGCGAACCCGGACAGTGTCATAGTGCTCGATTCGCTCACCCGCCCGTATCTTACGCAGAATGTGTGGCAACTCTTCGGGCATATCTGTGGGGATGAGGAGGGACTTGCTTTTGCCAATGATCTCCTGAGCCGTGTATCCGTAAATGCGTTCAGCAGCCGGGTTCCAGGACGTGACGATCCCATTCAGGTCTTTACTGATGATGGCATCATCGGAGGAACGAATAATGGCGGCCAGATGGGATAGAGCCTTCTCCGCCTGACGTTGCTCGGTGATGTTTTCGTGGATCAAGACCACTTCGCGGATCACTCCTGCCTCGTCCTTGACTGGGTACATAAAGCCTTGCGTCCAGCGTTGTGGATTAGGATCGGTCGTCCGGTCGGGGTGGGCAGTTTGTTGGGGATCATGGAGAACAGGCGGGATGGCGACCGGCTCGCCGCCAAAGGCTCTCTGGATAAAGGGCATGATGCCTTTGTCCACCAACTGCTTATCCTGCAGCATGTTGTAGTCACGAAGGTCGTCTAATGTCGCCCCCCACAGTTGCTCCCAGGCCCTGTTCACTTGCAGCATTCGACCGTCCGGTGCCAGAACCTGGATGCTTAGAGGAGATTGCTCTACAAGCAGGCGGAAACGTGTCTCCGACTGACGCCGCTGCTCCTCGGCCTGCTTTTGACGGCTCATGTCACGGATGAAGGCGCTAAAGGTTGTTGCATCTCGTGTGCGAATCGAAGTGATGGTGAGTTCCACGGGGAACTCTCGGCCATCGCGGTGCAGGGCCGTGATCTCGATACGTTGGTTTAAGATGGGCCCCTCTCCCATCTCGAGGTAATGCTGCATTCCCTGACGGTGAGCCTCACGATAGCGGGATGGAATGATCGTCTCTGCCAATACTTGTCCGACAGCCCCCTCGCGTGACCACCCGAATGTCTGCTCTGCCTGGGCATTCCATTCCAGGATGCGGTCGTCTTCGCCGATTTCCACGACAGCGTCAAGGGCCGTCTCAACCACGAGGCGCAGGCGCTCCTGGCTTTGTTGCACAGCCTGTTCCTTGCGGCGACTCTCCGTCACATCCCGAAAAATCAGCACGGTTCCCACCAGATCACCCGCCTCATTTCTGATCGGAGCGCCACTGTCTTCTATCGGATACTCCTGTCCATGCCTTGCCACGATGACAGTATGATTTGCCAGCCCGACCACGGTGCCTTCGCGCAGCACGCGGTCAATCGGGCTCGGCACCTCAACGCGAGTCTTCTCGTTTACGATGCGGAATACATCTAAGGAATCTTTGCCCGTCGCCTCTGCCAATGTCCATCCCGTTAGTAGCTCCGCCACACTATTCATAAACGTGACGTTTCCGGTCGCGTCGGTCGAGATTACAGCATCTCCAATACTGCGGAGGGTAATGCGCCATAACTCCTCGCTCTCGCGCAAATCCTGCTCGGCGCGCTTCCTTATGACCGTTTGCGCAAGTATATCCGCCGCGAGTGCCAGCGCATGAAGTGTGTCTTCTGGGATCGGTTCACGCGAAAACATCGCCATGACACCCACGACCTCGCCTGCCACGAGGAGTGGATACCCCGCGAAAGCGACCATGCCCTCACGTTTGGCCCACTCCTGGTCACCAACGCGGGGATCTCCGATCACGGAATTGGTCAAATGCGCCGTGCGTTCCTGAGCAATGAGGCCGATCTTGAATTGACCTACGGGGACGCGGCTGTGGGGGCCGTCCAGATGCGTGTACAGTCCGGCGCTTGCCTCTAACTCCAACGTTCCTGCCTCAGAATTGAGAGTCCATATACGCGCAAACGCCGCGTCCAGGTGATTTACCATCGCTTCAGCGCAGGCTTGCAAGGCATGCTGGAGCGTGTCAATTTTGCCTAAAGCGGCTCCCACCTCCGCACCGAAAGCAGTGCGCCGCTCTCGCCAGCGTCGTTCCCGTTCCTGCACCTTCTGATCGGTGATGTCTTCAATGTAGACGGCAAGCCCCTCGGGGGACGGATAGGCGCGTACTTTGGCCCATGTCGAAAGGGGAGGGAAATTGAACTCAAAAGTAGCTGTCGTGCCTTCTCTGGAGGCGCGGTAGAATTCCTCGTAGAAAATTGTGTGCACTGTATCAGGATACTCACTCCAGATGGACTTGCCGAGCAAGTCCTCGCGCGAGCACCGCAAAATCTGTTCAGCCCGCTGGTTCACGTACGTGAAGCGCCAATCCCTGTCGAGGGCATAGAACGCGTCAGTAATACTCTCAAGCATAGCGCTATTGCGGGAGTTGGCCCGACTCAACGCCTCGGTTGAGGCCACGCGCTCCGTAACATCCATGCCCAGTCCCACCATGCGGATAGGCTGACCGTTCTCGTCGTAGAACGCGCGACCCTTCCCCATGATCCAGTGAACGCTGTTGTCGGGCCAGACGATACGGAATTCCACGCGGAAGCCGGTCTTATTCTCAATGCTCTCCCGGATGGCTTGCTGAAACGAGGCGCGGTCGTGCGGGTGTAGAACCTGGAGGTAGCCTTCGAAGGTTCCATCGAAGGAGCCCGGAGCCATGCCATGAATCGCTTCGAGGTTGTCGGACCACTGGATGTCGCCGGTCTGGATATTCCAGGCCCACGTTCCCATCTGAGCAGCGTCGAGCGCGAGGCGCAGCCATTCGTCGGTCGTTTCGTCGACCGAAACCGTTCTGGAACCACTATCACGCTCTGGTGTGTTCGGCACGAAATTCTCCTGCCGCGGTGACTCTCAAAGAAGTCACAGGGCATTGCAGTGGATGTTTTCATCACTCTGCACAAATCATTTCGGCGAAAGAACGCACGGACAAATCGCGCGTCCTCACCCTGTCAGTGGATAACAGGCGCTGTGTCAGGGTTCGCCGGACGTCTCAGCCGGAAACGTGACAACGACACGCCCACCGCCCAGCTCCTGGGTCTCGTAGTGGAGTTCGCCGCGCAAGTCCCATCGTGCCGTGCTGTCAATCAATTCTAGCCCGGTGTTGGCGGCTTTGCGCGGATCGAAGTCGGGAGGAAAACCGGGGCCATTGTCGCAGACTTCTAGCCGAACGGTACTGCCCTCCACACTAAGGCTGATCTCGATGTCCCCTGGCGTATGTTTGATGGCGTTGCTCACGCATTCGCTGACGAGCAGCGACAGTGAAGTGGCTCTTTGCACTGTCAGCGTTACATCCTGAATGTGCGCATTAATATGCCTGCCGCCATTGGTTTCATGTAACATGGGGATGAGTTGGTGCAGCACATCGCAGGCGCTGACGGAGAACGTATCCATGCCCGATTTGGCCTGCTGTGTCAGGAGATCGTGAATTGCAGCCAGAGTGCGAACGTGCTGCTTGATCCGATGCGCTGTGGAGTTGTCGCTTACCTCGTCAGTTTGCATTTCCACAAGTGCGGCGATCATCTGCAGGTTATTCTTGATGCGATGGTGCGTCTCTTGCATTGCACGTGCGAGGCGGGCGTTCAGAGCCTCGATCTCCGTCTGGTGTCGGCGCAGGGCGTCCTCAGATTGCCTCTGCTGAGTGATGTCCGTGTTTGTACCGAACCAGCGGATGACACTCCCGGCATCATCTCGAATGGGGAAAGCGCGTGAGAGGAACCAGCGCCACTCTCCGTCTTTGCTGCGGAGCGGAAAGGTATCTTCCCACTCTCGCCCCGCGCATAAGTGCTCCGTCCACCTCTCCGTCACCGGGATAATGTGGTCGGGGTGATGGACACTCTTCCATCCCCAACCCTGCATCTCCTCAAGCGTCGTTCCAGTGTAATCGAACCAGCGGCGGTTGTACCAGAAAATCCAGCCCGCTCCATCTGCCATCCACGCCAGTTGCGCGATGTTGTCGGCCAGCGCTCGAAATCGCGCTTCACTCTCGCGCAAGGCATCCTGCGCCATTTGGCGCTCGGAGAGATCGGCGAAGGTAACGGCGAAACCATCCTCCGCCTTCACCGCCATAAGGCGAATATAAACGTGAACCTCGTCGTGGTCGTACCGTAATTCCTGGGTGAAGGGCTCACCTGTCTCCACTACACGCACGTAGGCGTCGAACAGCCCCTCTTCGAGATTGCCCGGCATTTCCTGAAGCATACAACGGCCACTGAACCACTCGCGAGGACGCCCAATGATGAGGGCCGCCGCCTCGTTGGCGTAAGTCCACCGGAAGTCCTCAATAGCACCGGTCACATTGCGAACGGCTTTCAGAGACATGAAGCCATTCGGACTTGTATCCTGAACGGCGCTGAAGCGGGTTTCGCTCGCACGCAACGCGCTTTCGGCCTGGCGGTGCGCGGTAGCGTCACGAAAGATTTTGAGGTAGCCTAGCAACGTGTCGCTGTCATAAACGGGATGGACAAGCCCGCTGCCCCAGAAACGGCTTTCGTCCTTGCGAATGTGCCATCGTTCATCTTCCGCGCGTCCCTGTTCGCGGGCAAGTTGAAATTCTCTTTCGGGAGCGCCAGCGGCTCGATCTTCCGGCGTGAAAAAGAGCGCGGCAGGCTGCCCGACGATTTCGGCCTCCTGCCACCCCAGAACGTTCTCTGCGCCAGTGTTCCAGAGGACAATGCGCCCTTCGGTATCCATCATCACGATGGCGTACTCACGGGCATTCTCAATGAGCAGTTCCAGCATTTTCGCGTGGTGCGGCATGCTGTGTATTGTGTTGCTATTTTCCGACATAGGAGAACAAAACCTCCTGGCGTAGGTTACACACCGGTAGGTTATTTTCATGCACGGCGTTATCTTCCATGCTCATTCATGCTCATTCTTTGAGTTCGCTTCCCCTATATTGGAGCGGTTTGGTCGTCCATCTCTTAGCCGAACGAAGTCGAGAAAGCAACCGAAAGGCCGGGCCTTTCGATCCGATACCAGGAGGGCGCGACTACCTGCTGGGCGCGGGTGCGGCGGCCTGAAAAACTGAACGAGCACGTGGCCTTGCCCATGCGCCTCGGCAGGGCAGGTCCTTCAAATCGACACCAGGCATGAGTTCATGAAACCGCGATCGGATCTCCTTCTCGATTACGAACATCTCCTCCGCGGCCGCGTCCACGGCCCCATCGACCCGGAGAGTCTGAGTAGTCACGCCGATTTGTGTCTCCACCCTCAAATATGGCACCCGCGCCGTCGGGCATTGGGAGTAGACTGACGCAGATACGCAAATGGGCTTGAGACCTCACGGACCATCGGATAGGCCGTGACACGGGAAGTCAAGCACTCACAGAGTTTTCACATTCCGCCGTTTCTCTATCGAGTCATACTGCTACATTCAGGGCGGTCAGGATGGACGATAGAAGGTTCCGTTCCCTTACCGCGCATGGACGGCGCATCGCGGGCAGGGAGTGAACAACAGCACGCTTTACGCCTGTGGTGGTGTCGGTCCGTACTTTGGCAAGCGCACTGGTATTGAGTCCAAACTCCTTGATGGATTGCAGATCTCGCCGGTCGTAAGCCTGGAAACCGAAGCGCAGTTTACCTGGATCTCCCCAATACGATCGGTGGTGATGATTCGCTTGGCGGCCTTATGATGCCTAAAGTTAGTAAGCTCGCCAGACAACTTTCCATTACGACAACCGTAGCGATGTAAATCCCCCTGAAGCAGTTCGTCAATCCCCCTAGTCGATAGTCGTTGACCCTGTGGACGATCATGTGATCGCGCCCGCACGCGTTTTCTGCCCATGAGCCGCTCCACCTCGGGGCTCCAGCACCCCACCTCGGTACTGACCGGCGAGGTTCGTGCACAAAGGATCTGCACATGTCATCAGTACTCCTGTTCTGGATCGTGTCACTTCTCGCCCTCGTTGTGACCATCTGGCTCGCTGCATTTCGCGGTGACGGCAAATGAAGCATCGTTCGCCTGAGTGCTCGCTCACCGTTCCGAAGCTGCGGCCACGAAGCAGACATTCAGATGAGCGCTGGTGAAATCGTCATACTTGTCTTCATTGTTCTTGTGCTATTCGGAGATGGCCGCTACTCGTGATTTCATTCGTGATGGCATGTGCAACCGTTCAACCGTAAACGACTGCGGAATTGCGTAGCGTAGGTCCGTGGACGACCTTATGAAGGCTCGGATTCACGATCTATGCTCTCGGGAGGGAGGAGGTTGCATGCATCGGCGTGTCAATTCCTGGCTCATAGGAGGTCTTACGGTTTGCGCCTTGGCTGGTAGTGCGGCACTGCTGCGGTCATCACGCCAAGGCGCTGAAGTCGAACCGGCCCTAACTCAAACGGAGTTGGCTGTTATCCCTGCCCGCCGTGTTGAAACTCGTACGAACACACGAAACATTGCTCGCGTTCGACCTGTCGTAGTCGCTAGCATGACGGCTCCCGAACTCTATTCGGCGTATGACAACGACACTGTGGCGGCAGACAGGCAATACAGCGGTCAAACTCTGGACGTGACGGGCAAGGTTAGATACGTCGAGATCGGCCACCGGCAAAATCCATTTATTACGCTCGACGCTGGAATTGCGGTAGACGGAGTCAAAGGCAGTAGATCCCAGTCGTTCATACAGGATTCTTTCTTACTCCATGGCCAGGTGCACTCCAACCATGGACGATCAACAGTTTTGGGTTCAGATTGTCAGACGATGGTAAGTCTCAGTTTGATCCACAGGATACTGTGCGATCGTCCTGTCTTCGTGAGAACCGCATGAGAATTCAGTCACGGTGCGGGGCCGTGCTACGATTGATGATTGGAAGCGAGGCGGTGTGAATGGGAAGGGCAAAGAATGGAACGAGAGCGTTACACCACGATGTTCACGTTCACACAAGGGTCGGGAGAGCCAAAACTTCGTGGATGTCAAAACAGGAGCGATCCTTATGAACCGAATAGCCGCATATGCTGCTGCGACAGTCGTTATCTGCTTCCCAACCGGGCTCTTCGCGCAACAACCAGACAAGCTGGGACCAGAACCGAACACCCAGGCCCAACTCCAGGAGGAATTTCTCTCGTGGAAGTTCGGGATGTTCATCCACTTCAACCTGGGAACCTTCGTCGGTCGTGAATGGGCAAATGGCTATGAGGACCCTGACCTGTTCAACCCAGGGAAACTTGACTGCGGTCAGTGGGCCGACGCCGCCACGGCCGCCGGAATGAAATACGCGGTGCTCACTGCCAAGCATACCGAAGGCTATGCCCTCTGGCCCAGTAAGTACACCACCCATAACATGTCCGCGTTCAAGAACTACAAGGGCGGAAAGGGTGACATCGTCCGCGAGTTCGTAAACGCTTTCCGCAAGCGCGGTGTAAAGGTGGGCTTGTATTACTGTTTCCCTGGGGATTACTCGGGGAGCGGTGCCACCAGCACACTGCCTGCCGGAAAGCCCGATCTTCACGGTGTGCCCCCAGAAGGTCAAGGCGACTACGTGGGCTTCGTGAATAAGCAACTGGCCGAACTTCTGACTGGCTACGGCCCCATTGACCTGCTCTGGATTGACCAGCACGACAACCCATACACCGGAATGAAATGGCAGGAGATTAAGGCGCACATCAAGAAGCTCCAGCCCAATTGCATTCTCCTCGCCAATAGCAATCTCGATTTCAAGGTCGCGGACATTCACAGTTACGAATACCCCTGGTTGAAGGAACACGATCCCGACCGGACAAAACCCAAGGAGGACAACAAAGCGGCGGCGGAACTAAACGACTGCATTCTCATGACTGGAAACTGGTTCTGGCATTCCGATCAAAAAGAGTCCTATCTCCAAAAAGCTGAGGATGTTGTCGCTATGCTTCATCTGTGCAATGCGCGCCGGACGAACTACCTACTCGACGTCCCGCCCGATAACACCGGTTTGATTCCCGCGTATTCCGTTATGCGCCTCAAGGAAATCGGTGTCATGCAGGAGTCCAAGGTCACCCCAAAATTGAAATGAGGGCCGAACCGAGCGCTACACCTCACCCGGCCCGCATATTCGCTTCTGGGACTTGATGGCAACCCGTGCGGGCCGGGTTAAATGAGCTTGTTCGTTCTGCAGCGCGTTCTATTTCATTTCGAACGCGCCGCAGCGATCTGTTTCCGACCGCCTCGTGGCAAGGGGCACAACGCTGCGGAATGCTTCGAAACCTCAGTGACGTAGCTGAAATCCGTCGCCCTTTCTGTAGTCGCGTGATCGTGTTGGTGCACCGTGCCAGAAAGTACCTGCCCTCTCAGCATCGAGGCTCGACGCGTTGGAACATCAGATCGCCGACCTACACCGGTTTCGAGATGCCGTCCCCACTGGCACTCCGAACTGAGCGCCGAGAGCACCATTGTGTTCCGGTGCTCAGTGAAATCGATGGGACAAAAGGCGGCGTTGGTATTGTTGTCTGCGGAGTATATCACTTGTTCCACGTATGGGAATGATCGCGGTGGAACCCTGCCCTCATCGGCCATGCTGCGCGGCAGGGCGCATCCCTCCGCCTGGCCCGTATGGCGCGTCGATGGAGGCTAGCGTTAAAGGTTAGGTCGTCCGTGGAACCCAGGAGGTAGCTATGCATGCCGTTGAATTCTGGACGTTATCCTATCCCCACTGGTACTCCGAACTGAGCGCCGAGAGCACAATTGCGTTCCGACCCTCATTGAAGAATAAGTCTAGAGACGGTGTTCCGATCAGGAGGAGAGAATCAGTGCTGCCCAAGAGTTGTTCGCGGCGCGGTTGCGGCGGCGGGTCTTAAAGAAAGGACAAGTCGCGCTTCCAAAGCCGCCCAAGGTGGCCCGCCAAAAATCCAGGTGCATCGAGTTCTTGAAGACGTGCACTTGTTACCAGGTGCACTCTCACGATTAATTGCCGCCGCAACCGCGCCTGCGGCCACTTCGACCACTCGATCGAGGTGACATAAGCAAAGACGCTGCTATCATCCGGCATCCCTTCGCGACCTGCTTAGCGAGGGAAGCGATCCCATCGCGCCGGAACTTCCACAACTGTACGAATCCGGCACTATCCGCGCCGTGTTGGCACGCATGTAATAGGTACTGCCTGATTGATATCGGGCCGCCACCGCATTCGGAGTCAAGGAACCTGAACATTCCTTAGCTGATTCTTAAGATTTCGTGGAGGAAAGCGCAACCATCGCGAATGTGCACGAGCGATGACTTCAACTCGCCACCTGGACTATGGTATTCTAAGGATCACGAAGCAGAGTCCTCTTAATACGTAACCGGCTGCGGACCGGGAGATGCGGCAGATTTCCGGGCAACAGAGCACGTTCTGTCCTTGGCAGTATCGTCACGATAAGGACCTGTGGAGAGTCTCTTCTTACATTGCTCCATCTAATTCTTCACCGCCTCTTTGGCGTGAGTCGGTTGGGCGGTCGGGTCGGGACTGCCCGTTCGGGCACGCACGCGAAAGTCACCGGTACACGGGCCAAGGAGGTCATATGCGAGAAATGCCAGTTCGCTTATGTTTACACCATTACCCGACATTCAACTGGCGCACTGAGCAGCCCGACGGGGAAGCAGTACGAAACCGTCGAACACCAACTCGAAGTCCTGCTCCACACGTCCATTGATCCAGTCCCTTGTCCGTCGTGCGGCTGGATGCAAACAGACATGATCCCCATTGCGAAGGCAACCTACAGGACGTGGATGAACTCCGTCGGCGGAATCCTATTGACTGCGTCTGTGGCCGGAATGTTCTTGTCTCTCCTGACGTTTGCCGTTAGCGCAACTCAGGTTGGCAGGGCGGAGATCGGCGTAAGCGTTGCGTTGCTTGTCGGTAGTCTTAGCCTTTACGCATCCCGTGCTTATCTCGTCCTCCGATTCGATCCTAATGCGATTGATCCAGGAATCCAGAAAGTAATCGGACAACGCGCTTCTATCACCAAAGGGCAATACGAAAAGGTACAGGCAGACGTGAGGAGTGCGAAGACAGATGCGCGAGAACGAGCCAAGCGAAACATGGCAAAAGGGTATGGTCTGCCTGTCCCAGCAGACGAATTCGTAAATTGTCGATACTGCGGTCATCGCCAGGTCGGATCAAAGCGGAAGTGCGAGTCGTGCAGGAGGACACAGAACGACGGTTAGGGATTTGATCTGTTCAGGTACATTCACTTCGAGTTTCGGTATGTTCGTTCGAGTCTGTATGAAGCCAGTCGCATCGAAGTTACGGTGAGCCTTTGGTCGAAATGAAGCCCGGTCACAGTTCGTTCTTTGCGTCCTTCGTATTTAGCATTGTAGCCACCGGCACCACAGCATCACGCACAATCAATGGCTCTGCCGTCGGTAAGCAAATTGAGTTCGCCCATGCGCGGCTGAACGGAGCCAGACTGTGGAACTGGACGATCATGAATACCTACGCGGAATGTGTCAAGAACAATATTCCAAATCTCGGATACGCGACACGATGCTGTTTTCGTGAACCACACCATTGAGGATGCATTGCCACAGGGCGTTAACGCCTTGTCGGTGGACCTCGGGTCTCCCACACCGTATGACTGGGAACTGCAGTGGACAGATGGGGAACTCTTTGGATTTAGAGGACTAGTAGAACTGTTCCAAAATGGTGTCGCAACGACGTTGCCAGCAGACGCATTCGACGTGTCTGAAATGCGGTGGTTTCGCTTAGAGCATGTGTTCTCACTTTGATTTCAGGATCTGGATTCCTATATTGATAACCACGACTCGATATTGACCGTATTTTGGTGGTCATCTTCGCTGCGGCATAAGGGCACCGCGCGCAACATTTCGTCCGCACTGGCAACGATGCCTCCGTTCGCCGCTCGCAATAGCTGATTCTCCTTTGCTGCCGGCCGGGTCGAACCGCGAACCAATAGTTCCGCGGGTGCAATTGAGGCGATCTGTTCACGCAGCGGCGCTACATACGGAATGGATAGTACGTGCGCGTGCGCCTGTCGCAGACACCGCCACAGAATGAACGTCGCGAGAAGGCCGCCGAACAGCCACGGGCCGAAAGTGTTAAGAAGGTCGAATATCGTCCAACCGCCGGGACCGCCAATGAGACCGCCATCGTCCGGAGGCGGTGGCGTGTTCCAGTCTCGATAACCTCCCCAGGCGAGCGAAATGCATATCGTCAGCACGGTGAGCGCGGTGCTGGCGAGTGCGAGCAGACCGGCAATAACGCATGTGGCCGCGATGAGATTTGCTGCGGTCTTTTCCCAGAGGTACTTCCTCCGCCTGCCGATCGCGTCATTGGTCAAGACTTCAAGCCTCCTGTGGTCAGCCGGTGCGTCAACGGATGTCTCGGACTGTGTCCTCACGGTGTGTAAGAACGGACCGTGATATCGCCCATAAGAACCTTGATGTTGAAGAGAGTACTTTGCATGACAAAGTCATTATGCCACGCACGCCTGGAAGCTGTCAAGCTGCGCGATGCCGCAGTTTCGGTCGTCGTTGGAGCGCGTGGAGTGCTATCCGGGATCATCTCTACTTGGTGCGCTTCCGCATCTCATCGTCCGCCCTGGAATCGGCAATGAAGACTCCAGTGGCAATCTGACTGATGTCTGGAAACTATTACAGTAAAAGTGCGTATTCCCTAAAACAGAATGGTCGCAAATCGTTCTTCGCCAGTCTCTTCGACGGCGTCCTCGACCTGTGCCGGTTCCTCGGAACCAATAGGGAGATTGCTCATGTATGCAGAACTTCGAATCGCGCATCCCTGCCTGCTCTTCAAGCGTGCGCTCGTGCCACTGCTGCTGCTGGCGGCAACGGCTTCTCAAGCACAATCCACCTATTTTGGGTCTGGTGGTTCCTCAAACGCGGCGTTGGATATATCAAATCTGGGCTTCGGTTTCCAGGCTCTGGCGACCAACACCACGGGTATCCGCAATACCGCGACCGGTTATCGAGCTCTCGGGAGCAATACCATCGGCAGCTGGAATACCGCGAACGGGTACTTTGCGCTGAACTTAAACGTCGAAGGTATCGGCAACACTGCCAACGGTTACTTCGGACTCGCCAACAACACCTCGGGAAGCTTCAACACAGCAAATGGAAGCAATGCGCTCGCCTCGAACACAACCGGCGTCTATAACACGGCCAACGCTTGCCAGGCTCTGTTCAACAACACCACCGGTTTAGGAAATACGGCGGACGGCTTCCAGGCGCTCTTCGTTAACACTACCGGCTCACTGAACACAGCCGTCGGAAATCGCGCCCTCGCGGCCAACACAACGGGGCAATTCAACGCGGCGAACAGTGCCTACTCCCTGTTGAACAACACGACGGGGTCGTTCAATACCGCGAGCGGTGGTTATGCCCTGCTGCACAACACGAGCGGGAGTTTCAACATCGCGCTCGGCTACGGATCCGGTCAGCTGCTCACGACGGGCAGCGACAACATTGAGATCGGGAACCGCGGCACGTCCTCGGATACCGGGACCATACGCATCGGAACGGATGGCAGCCAACAGGCGACCTACATTGCCGGGATCAACGGCGTTACGGCGACCGGCGGAGTTGCCGTATTTATCAACGCGCAGGGCCAACTTGGCACTCTGACGTCTTCAGAGCGGTTCAAGAAGGATATCAAGGACATCGGGGCTGTCAGCGATAAGCTGATGCTGTTGCGCCCGGTGACGTTCCGGTACAAACAGGCCGCGCAGAATGGTGCCTACCCCGTTCAATATGGCCTGATCGCGGAGCAGGTCGCGAAGGTCTTTCCGGAACTCGTCCAGTATGACAAAGCAGGTAAGCCGTTCACCATCTACTATCACCTGCTTACTCCCATGCTGCTCAACGAGGTTCAGAAATCACATCGTCAGATTGAGGCCCAGCGTACGGAGATCGCGGCGATAAAGACGGCTCAGAGCTCCGAGATCGCCTCGCTAAAGACCGAGTTGGCATCGTTAAGACTGGCGCAACGGCAGCAGTTGGATGCTCTCACGAAGCTTACGACCCAGATGCAAGCTTCGCACACTGGCGCTCAGGCGCAACACGTGGTCGCAGTTCGCCAATAGCCTTGGCAAATGTGCCGCTGGTTGAGAATGCGTACGGCGATAACCGTACGCATTCTCTATGTGTACCGAGGATGGTATGAAATTCGCGATCCGTATTCAACTACGCGGCACTCGCCGCGGGACACGACAAGACAAAAGAACGCCGTGAGATTGAACCGTGCTATCATGAGAGGAGCTAGCAGGCTCTCTCAGTCCGCAGTGAAGTGGACCAATCTGTTCGAGTCCCTGGATCGAGATGTCCTGCCTATAGCATGAGGTCCCAATGCGCCGGCACGTAGACCGAGCAAAACTTGAACGGTTCATGATGCACATTGGACGTCGCGCGTCGACGCCAGGTACAGTATTCATTACTGGTGGGTCAAGCGCTCTAATCCTGGGGATTAGAGACCAAACGATCGACGTCGACATTAAACTAGATCCGGAACCCGGGGGCGTTTTCGAGGCAATTGCCGAGCGTGATCTTGCGGACGTGCGGGCAATGAGCCAACTGGAGTTCATCAACAGCTCGGAACTATCAAGGCTATCGGAAGCCATTCTGCCGTACTTCATCCGCTATCCGGCAATCGATCCGAGCGCATTTAAGCGCAAGGTCCAGGCATTCTTGAGAACGGACGCTGAAAATCGAAAAGGGTGATCCTTTGAGGGAACAGTTGAGCGGATTGCCCGGCGCGGATCTCGTGCTTGCCGGACTGAACGAGCTTGGCGAGGCCGTGCCCGGTGAATGCGGATTATTGGTCTTGCTCGCCTCGCCTCGGCTAAGAAGCGTGGGACTTCAGGTCCCCGTCAGAATTGATATTCGTCGGCCTGTTGAACACCAGCTGTACGAGCTTCTTGAAATGTCCCATGGCGAAAACGCCTATTCTCGCTACAACTCACTGCTAAGAAGAATGGCGAGTTTCGCTCATTCGCTGGAGCAGCAGCGCAGCCAGGAAATGACGGATACCGTCGTCTAAATCGCCGCTGTAGGAGTCTGCAAGCTCCTCTCATACCTCAAGCCTCGCCCAACGGAGACGTTGCGAACGCCCCTCGAAGCATTGCAATGCTCTTCGGGACGGCGGTATCGGCGTCCTCCTTGCCCTCAAACTCCAGGGAGATATATCCCCGGTAGTCGGCCTTGCCAAGGATCGCCGCCACTCTTCGGTAATCGAGGTCCAGGGTGTACCACTCCCCGCCTCCGAAGTAGGTCTTTGCGTGCACATAGGCGGCTCGCGCCGCCAACCGCTCCAGTTTCCCGTACGGCGCCTCCAGGAAGTTGCCTGTGTCCATCAGCACGCCGAGCCACGGAGACCTGATGGCGTCAACGATCCGCAGAACGCCCTCCGGCTCCCGAGTCAGGCCCCAGTGGTTCTCGAGCGCGAGCAGCACGCCGTGGTTCTCTGCTGCCTCCAGGCACTGCCCGGCAGCCTCGATGCACCATTCGAATGCCTCGTCGTCGGTATGGCCCGGGAGCGGCGGTTCTTCCCCACGCAGCTTCATCAGGCGGTCGAAGGACTCCACCGTCCCCCAGCGCCCGGAGTTCAGTCGGATGCACGGAATGCCCATATCGTGAGCTGTATGGATGCAGCGGATCGTATGTTCCACGTTCTGCCGGCGCACCTCCGGCTCCGGCGACACAAAGTTCTGATGTATCGAGAGACAGATCAGGTCAACACCGTTGAGAAAGGCATGTCGCTTCAGCCGGTGGAGGTACGAGCGTTCCTCGCTCTCCATCTGCTGGTGCAGTACCTCAACGCCCTGGATTCCCAGGTCAGCTGCGCGCTGGATCACGGTTTCCAAAGAGTATTTCGGGCCGCGAAAGTGCCAGAACGAATAGCTTGACACGCCGAACTTTACCTGTGCCACTTGGTTCACCTCTCCTCTCCACATTTCCCGCAATCTATCGGCCTGTACTTGGCGGCGCTACGGCCAAACCAGCGCTACGATGCATTAATGCGTTCGCACAGACCAGATCAACCCGCGATGACATTCGACTCCCAACCATCAAAATCCCTGTGTCCTTCCGCGCTGATATGTTGATGCCCGCATACAATTCCCATCTCGTCTCGTATCTGATGCTGTGGGTTAAGCCGAAACCGAAACGTGTCCATCGTGGGGCGTGGAGGGTCCCGATGAAGCGCTATACGTCAAGCCTGGCAAAGCGAGTAGAAGCCAAAGCCTTGCTGATCTTTTTCATCGTTTTCGTCGGGATGTACACATACTTTCTGCACGATGCACTGACGAATCCTGCGCACTCCCATATGGTGACTGTCGCCATCGGCGGGATCCTGATCTTCGGGCTGATGGAGTACTTGTCGATTTGGATGCTGATTGAGACCATGACGGTCTACGAACTAGACGGTTCAGAGATCGTTCAGCTCGCCGCCTTTCGGAAACGCAGCATGCGCTGGCGGGACGTTGTGCGCCTCGATGAGGGCAAAGTCACGATGGCCGGCGAACCGATACGGTTCAGGTCACCTACCTGCCCGGGAAGCCTTCTGAAAACCGGCTGACCGCGCTCATGGACTGGCATGATATGGCGCCGGCGCTGGCTGCCACGATTGCGCTCATATTCGGATGTCCGCTCCTGATCCCTTACATGGCGTGGATGCAGAAGCGCAAGGCAGTCGAACAGACTCGGGAAGACAGTGCGGCATCGGCAGGTGGCAAGCCTGCGCCAGAATAGTACGCAGAGGACGTAATGCAGCGCAGACCACAAGGCGGACAGTACAACCGTTTAACGAGGCTTCAGGTCCGGCCAGCTATTTGAATGGCTTAGCTGTGCTCCTCCACCTTCCGGACGCTCCCACCGGTAGTGGATGGGGCATGAGGATGCAGGTTTCGGAGAGCTGCCAGTCCCGCAAATGCCGGCAGCGGGCACAGCCAGAGTAGCGCAGCCGAACCAAACTTCTGTGCGATAACTCCACCGATCAGCGGCAGGGGCACGAGCAGGCCGGCGACAGTATTGGAGAGCCCGACGTAAAGCGGCCTCTCAGCAGGAGGCGACATCGCCAGCACGAGATCGTTCACTCCAATAAACAGGCCGGTCGTCGCCAGTCCCTGACAGGCGAAGCTTGCCGCGCAGCACGCTTCGCGTATCCACTTCGCGGCCGGAATCGATCCTGCCAGCGCAACGAGCAGGGGAGACAGTATGATCGAAACGGCTACGACCGCAAGCACGGTCCGGCTGTCCCGCCGGCGCGCGACAATTGGAAGAAGCAGACCGCCAACCCCGACGCCGACGCCCGCGGCAGACACGAAGATGCCCGTGACATCGAGAGGAAGCTTCAATTCGCCGAGCGCGTAGGGAGTGTAGATCCCCTGTGCGATCGCGGGCACGCCTATCAGCAACTGCACACGCATGAGGCGGGCAAACGGACCGCCGTCACCAAGAAGACGTCGCAGCTGCTCGATCGATCCGAGACGCGTACCGGCCCGCGGTTCGCCGCTGCCGGCCGGCTCGTCCAGCCAGAAGAATAGCGTAACCCCTACCGCCAGCGCCGTGAACGCCAGAGCGAACAGCACACCGTAGTTCTGGGGAAAGTGCCAGCGCGGACTATCGAACAGCGCCTTAGCCAGCAAGCCGGCGGCAATTCCCATGGTCGATGCGCCGACCATCATCCCCCCGAAAAAGCCTGGACGTTCGCCGCGGGGAATCACCTTTCCCAGGATGTCCCACCAGGCGAGACTGCCGAAACTGTTCGCGACGGCGAAGATCGTTAGTGAGACGTATAGCAGTCCCAGAACCATGGCCGCTGACGCGTGGGGTTGGAACACCAGTAACAGCGCCGTTGCGGCGACTGGGAGGCTGCGAATCAGGCACCCGGCGATGAGCCACGGCTTCTTTCGCGCATGCGAGCGCATGAAGTGCGCGGCAATCAGCTGTGGCAGCAGGTTTCCGCCCGAGCGGATTGCGGGCAAGAGGCCGATGAGGATTAAGGAACTGCTGTAGCCTCTCACGAACGCCGGCAGAAGAGTTCGCACATCGAGCACGCTCGAGGCAAACATGAAGAGAGTCACTTCGGCTAGGAGTATGGTTCGATTGCGGCGTACACTTACCGGGCTCAGGCCTCGTTCGCCGCTGCCGAATGGATTGTCACCACTCATTTCGCCTGACCGATCGCATTTGCCAACGTGCACAATTCGTGATCGAGCGTGTAACTAACATGCGGCAAGACTGCCTCGAACCGTCGACGAGGAAAACGTGAGAACGCGCTTCGGCAAAATCCACGCTCCCATTGTACCGCCGAACGGTCCCGGACGACCCATCGCCGGGCCGATACCCCTCGACAGTGAGTCGGCAACTTACGGCGGCAGGAGGATTAGTTGGTTTGCCGTTGAACGATACCATGGCGCACGGCCTGAAGAGTACCTGGCGACGCTTTCAAGGTCTGTGGCGGAAAATGAGAACACACTGTTCCGGCCGGGATACGGCGATCGGAGCGACTGGTAAACACATGGCAACCGTAATCGAACAGACCAGCAAAACCGAGACATCGAGTCACTATCAAGTCAGCCAGCCGGAGCCAGTGAAACAGGCGGCGGCTAAGAGCTCTACGCGGGCAGAAGAGCAGCGAATTCAACTGCTCACCGACGAATTCGCGCGAGAATCGAGACTCCAGCACCGCTTGCAGTTAGTTCTCTATGGCAGTGTCTGGCCGGTGATGGTTTTCATCTGCGTCGTTATGCGCGAGTCATCTCCAGTCTTTTCGCTCGCACTAATGTGGTTGTTCGTGTGCCTTCCGCTCTTCGCTCTTGCTGCAAGCATCCCGTTTCCCATGCCGTCCATTAGGCAGCGCGTTATCGTCGACGAGCTGCTGCGCGGCGAAGACGTGCAGGAGATGGCAACATTGTTGAAAGTACTAAAGTATCACCTACCGACGCCTGATCGAAACGGTCGGGCTAAGAAGCAGATTCCTCCGCCTGGCGGGCTGTTGTGCGGTTCTCGGACGCAGACAAGAGATGAGCTTATCGGCCTCTACTGCAAATTAAGTCCCAGCCAGAAGATCGTTCATCGGAACCTTTCCGGCTCCAGCCGCAACGATCTGCTCGTCGCGGCCTGCCTGCATAAGCGGATTCGATTGGAGAGTGCCCGCGAGGATCTATTGCGCGCCTCCCAGAATCCGTCCGTTCTGGACGATGGTCTCCTTAGACCGGTACGCTGCATCGCAACCGATCCGGGAGAGTTTCTTCGGCCGAGCTCCAAGGCAGGGTTGGGGCGCGACGCGGCAAGCCGATTGTGCTGACGGTGCGATCCGGGAAGATGCCATCCGCGGAGATCGCGTTCTACTCCTCCGACAATGGTGTCTGGCTGACGGAATAGGTCACGCTGGAGTATTTCACCTACCCATAGCGATGCAAGAATAGATCGCACCCCATCAGATGCTCTTCCGAAGGTTCTCGGCGACAAGGAGTGGAAAGGCCCGGGCTGGTGCGTTGTCTTCGGGGCGGAATGGCGGCAGGGTCGAGTCTTTGGCGGCGGCCCGAAGATACTTCCGCCTGGTGACACGCTGATCGTGAATCCAGTAGCGCGGGTATCCGCGACGCAGGCGGCCATTTGGATTCCATTCCCGCTCGATGCCGTACTGCTGACCATCGTGCCACTGCTTTTCGATCGATAGATGTCCCGGCATGCCCGAATGGAACCACCACTCGTGCCCGTGTCGCTTGCCATCCCGCTCCTCATAGGCTTCGGCCAGATTGATAGTCCCGTCCCATTCCTCCCACCAGAGGTCCGTCCCCGTGCCATGCACCATCGTATACGTGCCTATCAGTCTCCCATCATCGGCCCACTGGTAAGCGGTACCGTGTTCGACGTCGTCAACGTAGCAGGTCGTCGACCTAAGTTTGCCAGGCTCATCCCACCGGTAGTGCCACCCGTGCCTCTTGCCGTTTCGGTGCGAATACTCTACCTCCAGGTCGCCATCTCTTGACAGGAAACGAATCCCGACCAGATCATTATCTACGAAGTACTCTACTCGTTCCGGACTGCCCCCTTCATGAGTGCGCGTCACGGTAGCGATCGCATCTGCCGGTACGCCGGATACATAAGCACAATTCCGGTCCATCCATCCTCCTGTCGACGTAAAAGCGCGATTCCGAGCCGGGCTTTTCCTCCCTATGTCGCACCCGACACCGCTACCGGTAAAGGGCTGGTGCGCGAAGGAGTCGCCGCTGCACGCGTGCGGTCCCGAACCGGTCGAACAGTACAGTGACCTTCGACCGAGCAGTTGCGGGCGCGCTTGAACATTCCGGAGACTGACGCGCGGCAACTGGAAGGAAAGCGGGAACTGCCCGGCGAAAGGCATTGCAGTTCTATCGTATGGTCGGGGATTCCCTTGCTCCGACAAGTGTTGGGGAACGCCCATTTTCATGGGGAGAAAAGGAGTACGCCAAGGATGTCTGCTGTCAACCTGCCACAGTTCCTCGCCGGCAAGATTCGCAGCGCCGGGACCGCGCTGCACGACGCCGTCGCCAAGATGCCGGACGATCGAATCGGGTGGCACCCGGAGACCGAGGGAAACAAAGGCCGCGATGCGCTGGACCAGGCGCTCGAATGCGCCTATTTGAATGAGTGGGTTGCGCGCGGCTATCGAACCGGGCAGATGCCGCCCATCAGCTGGGATGAGTACAAAGTGGCCACCGACGCCCGCCGCAATAAGGCGGATTGCCTCGCGTGGCTCAAGTCGTCAACGGAGTCGCTTGCGACCGCGATCGCAAACTTCCCGGCCGACAAGATCGGCGATGCGACGATCGATCCAGTGCACGATGGCAAGGCCACCACGTGGGCGGACTTCGCCATCGACCTGTTCTACTGGAACACCGTGTATCATGAGGGACAGGTGAACTATATCCAGGTCCTGTACGGAGACATGTCGTAGGTCGTCGGTGGTCTCGTGCCTCGGCAGTTGCCAAGCGGTACGGTATTTACCGGCCCCGCGAAGCAGCTGCCGATCGCTTTCACGTAGGTGGAACTACGGATCGCCGTAGTCCGGGCAAGGTTACCGCAATACGGGTGGATTCTCTCTCATATAGGCGAGCAGTTGGTCCGGATAGTCGGTCTGAATTCCATCTACCCCCATCTCTATAGCTTTGCGGAAGCCCGGCGGATTGTCATTTACGCCGAGGTTATCGACATAG
>JBBRKX010000009.1:0-20348 GCA_038231675.1 Chthonomonadales bacterium
CCGCAAGATCTTCCCGCCCCTGGAGCGGGGGTGCAAGCAGGATCTGCTCTACAAGCGCCGTTTCCCGTGGATGGCTGCCCACCAGATGCTCCATGGACTGTTCGAACGGAACGGCGGCGAACAGGGGAGCGCACGCGGCCTGGATCTCTTCCGGCAGATTGAGCATAACGATTTCTCCTTTTCTCACTTCGACCTCAAGCGAAGGCCTCGTGCATGGCCTCGGCCCTGTTTCAAAGCGGAGTGAGGCGGGTTGGCAGAGCCGGCCGTTATGAGGCGCGTTTCGCCTGTTTCGCGGCGCGTTGCCAATGGCTGCGCGCCGTTTCATAAAATTGGCTCGCCTCGCCGGGGCTGCCGAAGGCGCTGCTGGGAACGATCACGCCCCGATCCTCGCCGGCGAGAAGAAAAATATGGCGGTCCGTCATGGCCACTTCGCGTACGGCCTTCCACGATGTCGCCGTTTCTTCGGAAATGCCGCGGTGAAAAACGTTGGCTTTGCTCAGGCGCGTGACGCAGCTCGCCGGAGCGGCGGGCTCGGAGATACCTGCGGCCGCTTGCCTATCCATCGACCACCATAAGATCCGAAGCACAATGGGCACCACGACGGCGGGAACAACGAACATGATTCCTATGCCGACAATGGCCGCGCCCTTATTGGCCATATTCCGATAAAAGTAGATCGCATATCCCATGGCGAAAATCGTGACGACCACCGTGGCCCGCCAGGGTCGATTGCCGACGCGCCGCTTTCGGACCCAGCGAGAGAACGCAACCAGATCGTCACGGTTCAGAGTATAGGTAATTTCCGTGGCGGTTTTGCCACCCGCAGGTTGATCCATCGATGCCATCCATCCCCACTACGTGTGCATTCTCATCACGGCTTCACGCAACGTGCGCCGAACGCGCTTAAACTTCGGATTCACTTGCGCGGGCCACAAGAGGCTGGCGGGCGTCGAAATCAGGAGCGCGGCCCTGTTCTATAGCCGCGATCCAACTCATAAGGCGATCCTTACCCGGCTCCCAGAAAGTCGAGCACGCCTTGAAATAGTTCGCTGCGGCCCCGTTTTCGCCGGCGGCGAGCAATTCCCGGGCAAGGGCCATATCGGGCCCTTTCGCGGTTAGTTGTGGCGAACCAGGCGTGTTTCCGGCTTCCAGCAAGTGGTGCTTGGCTTCCTCTCTATTTCCCTTGCGCAATGCGACCCTCCCCAGGACCACATTTCCCCAATGCACCGCGTTGCTATAGTTCCAGGTATCGATGGGTTTTTTCGCGTGGACGACGCCCTCCAGGAGCCGCGTCGCATAGTCGCTCGCCTTTTCGATCTCTTCGGCTATGAGGGCGTTGATCGCCAGGCGCTCGATGAGATGGCTCTCCTTGCGCGGAGACCTATTGGCCTGGTAAGCGCGCTCATAACAGGCCAGCGCCTCTCTGGCGGCGGTCTTACGTTCTTCGCCGCGCAGACGTCGGCCTCGCACTTCATGCAGGTGCGCCAATTGTTCCGGCCAGTCGGCGTTTGCGGGATCCAATGCTTCGGCCTGCCGCAGCAGATCGCACGTCGTGGACCAATCTTCTTTCGCCGCATTGAGAAAGAAATTGGCGGCGTTCCCAAGAATTCTGGAGTCGTCGGGGTGTGAGGCGGCTTGTTCCAGCCATAAACGCTTTGCTTCCGGGATTGCCGTGGGATCGACATCTTTAAACATCACCACGAAAGGGGAGCCGGCTAATTCGGACTCGGGACGATGTTCGATCAGCCACAAAATGTGCCGATAACGCGCGTCCCTCGCCTTTGTGGACTCATGCTCTTTGCGGTGGTACCAGACAACCAACTCCTGACGCGCCGTCATGTCTCCCGAATTTTCCCTAAGCAAATTTTCGAGTTCGTCAGCATCTTCCCAGGAGCGACACCCTGGGGCTCTCTCGACATGCGCGCGATCGGACATCTTTTATCCTTCTATTTTATTTCGAATGAGTGGGACCAGTAGGTCGCCGAGCGGGAGATTACAAGTAGGATCCGCGCGCGCCATTCAGTACGACACATTGCTACCTCGTACGATACCACTTTTTCGAAAAATTGCGGTCTCATACGCATGCAAAACGCTCGATCGGGCGTTTCGAGTGCATCAGGAAGCCGATCGGAGGCGCATCCACAGGCATTCCGCAGGGTATATCCGCCGTGTGCGGCCTGAGGTCCAGCGGATTTCCAGGGTAAAATGTCCTCGTTTGGTGACACCGACATGGAAAAATAATTCCGTGGTCGATGAAGCGATAAGCCCCCAATCGGTTGGAGGAATTGGCATGGAATCCGGAAAAGAGAAGAGTATGAGTGAGACTAAGAAAGTGACGATCTACACCGACGGCGCGTGCAGCGGCAATCCAGGACCCGGAGGGTACGGAGTCGTTTTATTGTATGGGGACAAACGACGTGAGATTTCGCAAGGGTATCGCAAAACGACCAATAACCGCATGGAACTGATGGCCGCCATCGCCGGACTGGAGGCGCTGCGCGCCCCCTGCCAGGTAACGTTGCTCACCGATTCCCAGTATCTCGTGAACAGCGTGACGAAGGGGTGGGCTAAGCGCTGGCGCGCAAATGGCTGGATGCGCGACGCAAAAAACGCGGCTGTCAACCCGGACCTCTGGACAAAACTCCTGGACCTCTGCGGTACGCATCGCGTCACTTTTCAATGGGTGCGCGGGCATGCCGGAGACACGGAAAACGAGCGCTGCGACCGTCTTTCGGTGGCTGCGGCGCACGGCGCCGATCTGCCGATCGACGATGGGTTCGAGAAGCCATCCTCTTCAGGCCAGCGCATTTTGTAACAATAATGAGGAAGTTTTACGGCGATATTCAGTCCATGCTTGCCAAATGCAGGGCGCCTATGGTAACATCCCATGGATAAAACAACTTTTGTTCGGTTGCAATAGAAATTCGTTTGGCGTTGTGCCCGCAATTCCGGCTTGACCTTCCAGGCAATGGTTCCTCTCACTTATGGCAACGCCTCGGCCTCTCTCCTCCGGACTGGGAGAAAGACGATCCATATTCTTTCCCGCTCCCGTCAGCGCGGCGTATTGAAATCCCTGTGCGCTTATCATTCGGTCATGGATTGACTGGGATACAGATCCTTGCCCCTCTGCTTGCCATTCCCTGCTTTGTGTTTTGTAAACAAAAGATCCGGAATATGCAATCAACCGGACACATGCCAAGGAGATCTGATCGTGCATATACCAAAAAACAGCCTGGATCGCCCGCCTCCGCCCAACACGGGAGGGGTGACTCTGCTGGCCGGGTGCTGGGTCTTTACCGGAGCTTGCGGCCTCTTTCAGTCGCTTCTCGTGACCCATGAAATTATTCCCTGTCTGGCGTCCTTTGCTCCGCTGCTGGGCGGATGGGCCGCGTTGGAACGAAAACGATGGGGAAGACTCGCGCTGCTTGGAATGAGTTGGACGATCCTGGGCGCCGGAATCCTGGGATTCTCGCTCCTGATCATGGTCGAAAATCACTATGGACAGCACATGCCGCGCAAATACGCCGCGCTTGCTGCGGTTTTGCTGCGATTTTACGCCGGAAATCGGCCGGACGTGATCCGGCTTCCTCTTGCGGCCGTCAGCGGGGTATGGCTGCGCCGGGCCCGGGTTATCGCGGAGTTCGATTATAGCAAACGGAGGCGCCTGACCGTAATGCAGCACTGCATCGCGATGGCGCTGGTGCTTATCTCTTTGGTTCCCTCCATGCGAGGGCTGGCTCCCAGCATGCGCTCCGAACATGTGGCGCGCTCACGGGCGTTTCCGGAACCGGATAGGGAAGCACGCCGTTAAGGGGTTGGCGGAAAGCTGGATCTCGCGTTTTCCAGGGTGGCGTGGCGATGCCGCCCGGCCTCGACGTGACCCGTCACATAGTCGTAAGGCAAACGGACGGTCTTAAATCGATAATTGGATAAGACGCATAAGGCGTTCCGCGGCATCACGGAGCAGCCTGCTTGCTTCCATCATCGCCTGCTCGACCGTCATCGGCCCGTCGACGATCGCCATCGCGGCGGTAAGCCCCTCCGCGCGGAGGAGCGCTTCCGCGCCTTCGGCTATCGATCCCACACACGCAACAACGGGAACCCCGGCCTGCCCGGCGCGTCGGACCACTCCGGCGATCACCTTGCCTCGCGCGGTCTGGCCATCCATTCTGCCTTCACCCGTCACCACGAGCCGGCACCCCAGTAGTTTCTGATCGAAGCCGGTCGCATTCAACACCATCTCCGTGCCGGACGCAAGGCGCGCATGGCAGAACGCCATCAGTCCCGCGCCCAGTCCCCCCGCCGCTCCCGCGCCCGGCGTATCCCGCACGTGCGCGCCCATCCGCGCTTCGATCACATTCGCGTAAACCTCTAACGCATGGTCCAGTTGTAGGACCATCGAAGGCGTCGCGCCTTTCTGGGGCCCGTAGACGGCGGAGGCGCCTTCCTGTCCGCAGAGAGGGTTATCCACGTCACAGGCCACCTGAATTGTGATATCGGCCGGTAGGCGCATTTCCGTCGTGTCGATTTTTGCCAGCCGAGCGAGCGCCGCGCCGCCGCGAGGAAGCTCGGCTCCGTCCGAATCCAGCAGGCGCGCCCCAAGCGCCTGAGCCATTCCCGCTCCTCCGTCATTGGTGGCGCTGCCTCCTATTCCCACGAGCAGAGAGGTGCATCCGGCGTCGATTGCGGCGCGCATAAGCTCCCCGGCGCCATAGGTCGTCGCGCGCGCGGGGTCATATTGATCTGCGCGCAAAAGGCGGAGCCCGGATGCGGCCGCCATTTCAATGACTCCGACATCATGTTGCGTTCCGCCCAGCCTTCCCCAGGAAGCTTCCACGGGATCGCCAAGGGGTCCCATGACCCATTGCCGATGCAGGACGCCTCCGGTCGCCTCGACCAATGTTTCCAATGTGCCATCGCCACCATCCGCAAGAGGGAGGCGAACGATCGAAAAGTTTTTCTGACTGTCACAGGCGCGTTGAATGCCTGTTTCGATCGCCCTGGCGGCCTCGGATGCCGTTAGACTACCTTTGAAAGCGTTCGGACACACTAGAACAGAGGGCCTGCCGGTGTGTTCCCCCGTTTGCCTTTGCGCCGTCCGGATATCGTTTGAAAGCATGCCTTCTCCTATCCATAATAAGCTGTAGAACAGATCAAATAAGCTGTGGATCAGATCACGGATGGTCCCGAGCACCGTCGCCGTAGCAGCCGTCACATCGTGTACCGGAGATCTCTCAGGCAGGAAAACACGCCCGGAGCCATTGGCGGAACATCATGGATTGCCTCTCCGTCCTATCGGATGTTTGCCAAACCATCGTCTGAAGAGATAGGAGAAGAGACATGGAAAGCCCGCAAGATCGTTTGGTGCGTTACATTCAAGATGCACATGCCGCCGAAATCGGCATCGTGGATGTGCTCAAAGGTTTTATCGACGAGATCAACAATAATGAGGCGAAAATAGCTTTTCAGGAGCATCTTGCCGTGACGGAAAGCCAGGCTACGCGGCTTGAGCAACGATTGATTACGCTGGGATCGAGTGCGTCGTCCGGCAAAGGCTTTATGAATACATTGATGGGAAAAATCAGCGGCATCATGCACGCCGCGCATGATGAGTACGATAAGACGACTCAGGACCTCATTAAGGCGTATGCCACCGAGCATCTTGAAATCGGGATGTATACTTCTCTGAAGTCGTATGCGGAAGCACTGGGTGACCGTGAAACCGCCTCGCTCGCGGAGCAGATCATCGCGGAAGAGCAGGAGGCAGCGGACAAGGTATTCCCGCTGATCGCAGCTACCGCGAAGGCGGCGCTTGCCGCTACGGCATAAAAGCAGCGCCGCCTGCTTGCGGAAAACGACGTCGAAATGCATCTCCGGATACATTCGACGTCGTTTGCCATGGGATCCTCTCGGTTTCTTCGCTCCGTCCCATCAATATTCCCTGCGCACGATTTCGCGGCGCGCCTCACGGTCCTGGTCTCTCTCCGCGATCGATTCCCGTTTATCATGTAGTTTTTTACCCCGTGCGAGGGCAATCTCGATTTTCGCGAACCCTCTCTGAAAATAGAGGGCGAGGGGCACGATCGTAAGCCCTTTTTGTTCGGTGGCCGTCCGAAGTTCCTCGATCTGCCAGCTGTGAAGCAGCAGCTTACGCTTGCGCCTCGGCTCTGTGTTGAAGCGACTACCTTGCTCATACGGATTGATGTGAAGATTATAAAGCCAGGCTTCCCCGCGTTCGATGCGGCAGAATGCATCCATGAAATTGACTCGCCCCGCCCGCAAAGACTTTACTTCGACGCCGACCAGCACCAGGCCGGCGTCGTATGTGTCCTCGAGTTCGAATTCGTGACGCGCTTTTCGATTGTACGATATTTGTTTTTTTGCGTTCCGATCACGGTCCGCTTCCGGGGAGGGCTTCGCGACAGGTTGCACGGTTTTCATGGTCGACATGGTAGATTATCCTTTCGGCCATAGCGGCCCCCGACCCTCTGATTGACAGGATACAGACAGAGGAAGGTTGCGGCCAGCCGAAAAAGGGCGGTTTATTTCTATACGACTTAGACGCGCCGCTTTATGCGCGCTTCCCAAGCGACGCACTATGTCACGGCCTCCAGGGATCGGTTTCGCAATACTTCGGCGATCGCGTCCAGCAGATCGGTCTGATTGATGGGCTTGCCAAGCACCTTATCGGGCAATGCCTCCGCAACATAGGTCTGAAGCAGGGTCTCACCCCAGCCTGTCAGCAGCACCACCGGAATATCGGGCCAGCGCCCTCTTAATTCGGCGATCAGCTGCAGTCCGTTCATGCCCGGCATACCATGATCCGTAAGCACCAGGTCGAACCTTGGCCCCTTGTTCGTCAGCTTCTCGAGGGCCTCTTCCGCGCTGTGAACGACGCTGGCTCGATAGCCATGTCTGGTCAGGATACTGGACAGCACACTTGCGATAAAGGGCTCGTCGTCCACGACAAGAACATGTCCCCCGGAAGTGGCCGAAGCGGCGATCGCTTCTTTGGGCCGGACGACGAGGGGAGTTATCGGCGCGCTCCCGACAGGCAATCGAAGGAAAAACCGTGAGCCGATGCCGGGCGCGCTTTCTACATCGATCGTACCGCCGAAGTTCTGGATAATCGACCACGAAACCGCAAGGCCAAGCCCCGTGCCTTCCGTTCCCCGCGTTGTGAAGAAGGGATCGAAGATGCGCGCCATAACCTCCGGCGTCATTCCAACTCCGGTGTCCGCGACTTCGATCTCCACTTTGTCTTTCCCGCGCTGGCGGGTCGACAGGGTCAGGTCGCCGCCATCGGGCATGGCGTTCAGCGCATTGTAGATGACGTTGACCAGAACTTCACGCAGGCCGCTTTGTTCCGCAAGCACCTCGGCGGTAGGTTCCAACTGCAGCGCCAGATTGTAGGTCTTGCCTTCTTTTTGCGCGGCATCTTTCCACCGGGGCCGTGTGATATCATACGCGTCCTTGACGATGGCGCTGATATCGATCCGCTCGTTCCGTGGCGCAACGCGTTGACGGGCAAAGCGCTGAAGGCGCTGAACGGTTTTTGTGGCGTCTTCCGCCGACTTGCGAATGATTCCGAGATATTTCGACAGGGCCTCCGGATCATCCAGACTATCCTCTGAAAGTTCTGTATACCCAAGAATCGCCATCAATGCGTTGTTGAAATCATGCGCGACGCCGCTTGCGAGTTCCCCGATAGCCCGCATCTTTTCAATCTGAACCATCTGAGTTTGCGTCGCTTCGGCCTGGGCGAGCAAGTTCTCGGCGGCTTCGCGCGCCGCGTCCGCCTCCTTTTGCGCCGTAACCAATTCCGTCACTTCGAACGTGAGCAGCAACACGCCGACCACGCGCCCGACCTCGTCCCGAACCGGCAGCAAGGAAAGATCGCACACGACCTCCTTCTGGTCCGCACGATGGAACACAGAGTGGCTTGCATGGAACGGCGCGCCGTCCCTGACGATCGCGAACAAGCCTTCGGGAATATCCGTCAACGCGGTGATGATAGTGCTTCCCACCATGTCGGCGGGCGTTCTGTCGTATTTTTCTCCCGCGGAGGCATTCGCCGCCATTACCCGCCCATCGGTATCGAAGTAGATGATGCCAACAGGCGCATTGTCGAAAATGCTCTGCAGCTGACGCTTGCCTTCCGCGATCTCTTCGTACAGATCGGCCTTATGCAGCGCGATAGCCGTTTGATCCGCAAACGCGGCCAGGAGGGTCCTGGCGTCGACGGGAATGTCCCGCGGCTCCGAAAAATAGACCTCGACTACTCCATAATTGTGCGTATCTCGAAAGATAGGGCTGCTTACCAGAGCCGTCGGCGCCATGCCCGTGTCCAGAATGGGCGTCGCGATCTCATGGTCCAGGATATTTGTAAGCACAAGCGTACGGCGCTGTGAAAGGGCCTGACCGGCAAGGGTGTTCGTACGCATTAAACAATGACTGGTGCTGGCTCCCTGGTCATTCAGTCCGAGGCTGTAGCTTACCTCGAAGCGGTCGGTCGTCGGGTTCAGCAGTAAAACGGCGGCATGCGCTGCTTCGAAGAATGCGGCGGCCTCTTCCGTAATTACGCGCAGAAGTTCCGGCGTCGTCACCGAGGCGTTCACGAGTTGCGTCAAGCGCACAAGAGCCTCGGCGCGCCTACGGGCCCGGTTCGCGGTCCGCCCCGCAGCGGCGAGCTGGCGCTCGTTCATCACGGTTTCGCTTACGCTCTGGACGGTAAGGACCAGATATTCGGCAGCCGAGTCATCCCCCACCTGCTGAAGCGCCCATTCCCAATACGCTATATTGCGCGTCGCGTGGTGAACGAATTGAAGCCGCTGCGACATGGAGGAGTGGGATCCATCTCTTCGCGCGGAAAGGGAGTGCAGAGCGACTTCCCAATTGGGATTGGCAAGACCGGGCAAATATTTGAATGGGGACTGACGCAGAATATCGGCGGTTCCGATCGCGCCTTCCAGAAGCGCATGGAGAGCCGCGTTGATCCATAGCGTCTCACTCGACCGGGCATCGAGTATCGCCACGCCCAACGGCAAATTCTCCAGAGTCTGCTGCCAGAGCAGGTTGCTGCTGAACAATTCTGTCGCGCCATCCTCTCCAGTTTCGTTTCGATGTGGTTCTTTACCTGGATCGGCAGCCGGGCCGGCGAAAGCCACATTCGTTTCCAATCGCTTGGGCATCTAGGCATCCTTAACAAGGAAGGCGCCGGCACAGTCGCCGAGCCTCCGTTCATTTCGCCACGTCATGGTGATCGTAATCGCAAAATTAGCGTGGTATGGAGAAGATTCCTGCTAACACGGCAATGCCCCTGGCAATGCCGTGTCTCTCCATGATTATAGGTCGTTCGCCAGGTGCGGAGAAGAAACCTTCTTCAGTTATGATGGACTTCGATGGGACGGTCGCACGCAAATTGACCCGCCGTCATATTTCTGCTATAATTTCGCAGATCGTCTGGAGGCAAGTACCATGGTGAAAGTCCAGCGCACGCGCAGCGTGGTTCCCGCAAGCCGCGCCACGCAGGATATTTGCGGGCTGTTGCTTTTCTTTTTAGGTGCGGCCTGCCTGCTTTGCCTGAGTCTTAAGGCGCCGGCCGCTCTGCTGCCTGGCCCCATCGACCACGGACTACGCATTTTAGCCGGTACGCCGGGGGCATATGCGATCCCCTTCCTTCTCATGTTCGCAGGAACCATGTTCCTTATTGGATACGAACGGCTTTCCGTTTCTAATTCGTCGTTCGGCACGCTCATTCTGTTCCTTATATTTGTAACATGGAAGCACCTTTTCGGAGTTCCAGTCGGTTCCGGCCATCAGTGGGAGCAGTCCAGCATCGAGAATGCAGGCGGCTGGATCGGCGCTTTCTTCGGAAGTGTCCTCAGAATATTGGTGGGAGACGCGATCGCCCATCTCCTTTTGGTGACGCTGGCCGTGGTTGCTATCCTATTATTGGTCGATCAGCCGTTCATCGTCATCATGCGCTCCCTTCAGGAGCATGGGCGCGCCCTGGCTGCGGGGGCGCGTGAGCGAGCGCAAGAGGTAGCCACGCTCCGTGAGGCCGCAGCGCCCCGTAAAGCGCTGGCCGGCGGCGAAGCGCAAATGGGAGAGCGAACGGCTCGCAAGGCGAAGAGCATCGATAAGGCGCTCGCCTCCGGTGCGAACGCCGCCGAAGAACGGAACCTGGAGGAAGAGGCTTCTCCTGGCAGGTCGCTGCTCGATATGTTCCATTTGACGCGGCCCTGGCGCGATAAAGGGGAGGAAACCCCGGACTCCGCATTCCCTGTAACGCCTCCCCCCGACGCTACGGTCAAACCGGGCCCCGCCACGGGCAAACTCAAGAGTGATCCGCCCGTCGAGCCGGGCAGGGAGAAAAGATCCTCGTCCACGCCCACGGAGTTAGCCCTCGATCCGGCAGGTAGGGAAGACGCCGCGTCGAGCGGAACCCTGATCCTGCCTCCGGAATTCGTACTTCCTCCGCTTACGCTGCTGAATGAAGCGCCGCCTTCCATATCCAGGAGGTCGCAGGAAGAGCTGACCAGCCGAGTCAAAATCATCGAGAAGACGCTCGAGCAGTTCAACATCGGCGCGAACGTGGTGGAAGTCGCGAGCGGGCCGACCGTGACACGCTATGAGATCCAGCTTGCCCCCGGCATCAAGGTCAGTAAGATCGTCAACCTTGCGGATAACCTCGCGATGAGCCTCGCCGCAATCGATGTGCGCGTCGAAGCCCCTATTCCTGGAAAGTCCGCGATAGGCGTTGAAGTCCCGAACACCACGCCGATGATGGTGACGCTGCGCGAATGCCTGGAGACAGACGAGTATCGTAACGCGCCGTCGAAGCTGACCTTTGCCCTCGGAAAGGATGTCTCCGGGCAATATAAGTATGCGGACCTGACCAAGATGCCGCATTTGCTTATCGGCGGTTCCAC
Source organism: Chthonomonadales bacterium (assembly GCA_038231675.1). Taxonomy (GTDB): domain Bacteria; phylum Armatimonadota; class Chthonomonadetes; order Chthonomonadales; family Chthonomonadaceae; genus JBBRKX01. The sequence continues at coordinate 10,935 of JBBRKX010000009.1, forward strand.
AAACTCGGGCAAGTCGGTATGCCTCAATGTGCTGATCGCCAGCCTGCTGTATCGCGCCTCCCCGCGCGAACTGAAGCTGCTGATGATCGATCCGAAGCGCGTGGAACTCAGCCTGTGGGACGGCATTCCGCACCTGATGCATCCGGTCGTCAAGGATGTAAAACAGGCGTCCGGCATTTTTCGTGCGGCTTTGAAGGAGATGGACCGCAGATACGACATGTTCGCGGCGCTGGGGACACGTAACCTCGAAGGCTTCAACCAGCGTGTTCCGGAAAGCGAAAAGCTGCCGTATCTGGTGCTGATCGTCGACGAGCTCGCGGATCTGATGATGCAGCAGGGGCCGGAAATCGAATCCAGCATCTGCCGCCTTGCGCAGCTTGCCCGGGCGACCGGAATTCATCTTGTGCTCGCCACCCAAAGACCTTCCGTGGACATTATTACAGGCACGATCAAGGCGAATATCTCGTCGCGGATCGCCTTTGCGGTCGCATCGCAGGTCGATTCGCGCACCATTCTCGACATGACTGGCGCGGACCGCCTGATCGGGCGCGGCGACATGCTTTTCATGCCCATCGATGCTTCCAAGCCGCTCCGCATCCAGGGCTGCTACTTGAGTGAGGGCGAGACGAACGCTCTGGTGAATTATCTCAAGGAGCAGGAGAAGCCGGTCTTTAATTTTTCCGTCTCGGAAGGCAATGTGGAGTCGATGGGCGGGGGGCTCGGCGGCGGTGACGACGAACTAGACGACCAGTTCTTCGAACAGGCCGTTCGCCTGGTAGCCAACAATGGCCAGGCTTCCACCTCGATGCTGCAGCGGCGGTTCCGCATCGGCTATACCCGCGCGGCGCGCATCGTGGAAATGATGGAAGAAAAGGGGATCGTCGGACCGCTGAACGGGGCCAAGCCGCGCGAAATTCTGGTTAGCAAGGACGAGGTCGAACGGATGTTCAACCCGGGCGGCGCGATCCCAAGTATACAGGGCTACTCCGAAGACGAGGAGCTGGCTTAATGTAATGGGCGCAACCCTCACCCCCCTGCGGCTCCGCCTAGCCGCAATGCCTTTTAGATAAGCCTGTCTCCAAGATCCTCTGGGATAGGCCGGCGGTTGAAACCGCGCCTACAACGGCCGAAAGTCCGCCTTCGCGGACTACTCTCGCTTTCGTATCTCATCGATCATAGGAAGTAGGCATCGGAATACAGGACGACCGTAACTCGGAACGTTCAGGCGAACATGATTCCAATCGCCAGTCCACGCAGGTGGACTTTCCGCACTTCCAGGCGCGGTTTTAACCGCCGGCCATTCCCGGCCGGGGTCTATGGATTGTGAGAGGGATCACGCTTATCTAAAAGGCATTGCGCCTAGCCCTCTCTCCCAGTATTCCCGAACTGCGTTCGGCGGGCAAGAGGGACTTCCAGATAAGTCTTTCCCATAACGGGGGACTTCCGGAGGGGCTTGTATTAGCCCCTCTGCCCGGAACGGGAGAGATGGTGGGGTGAGGGGCCTCGACTAACGACCGGAGTTCAGCGTGTCCGTTCGCTCGTAATCATTCAGGTCTGCGGGGTAATCGCCCGGGTTGTGTGGAATAGCGCTTTGCCGCTTCGTGCTGCGCGTGTGATGGGCATGTTTGTTGAGCGCGGTGCGGTGATAATGCTTCGTTTTATGTGCATGGCTGGGATGACGAGAATTGTCCCTGGCCGGCGGTATCGGAGACATGTGCATGGGAGACGACATGGCGTCTATGCGATAGGGAGGGCCTTCGAACTGCGCGCTCGCCTTAAAAAGGCCCGTGGCGCCAAGCGCCAATGCGACCGTACCCAACAAAACTATTTTATACTTTTTCATCGGAAACCCCCTGATCGCGATCTTCCTAACCGTATTGCCGTAGGAAGGTGAAAAGGCCGCATCCATCGCGTCAGCGTTTTCAGGAAGCGTTGCGCATCTGACGATTCCACCGTTTGTTTTGTGCCATGATTTGTAGGATCTGAAATCGTGCTGGAGGAGACAACTTTGCAACGTAGGCGCTTTGGTAAAACGGAAATGAATCTCAGCGTGCTCAGCTTCGGTGCAATGCGCATCGGCCCCGAAGGGGAAGAATCGGCGGATGCCTGCACGCAGCGCGCTTTTGCCACCTTGAGACGGGCTCTGGATGTTGGCATCAATCACCTTGAGACGGCGCGCGGATATGGCCAGAGCGAGGCGCTGATCGGCGAGGCGCTGAAACAGGGCGTCATCAAGCGGGATGAGTTTTATCTGACCACAAAGATCGGCCCGCACGGCAGCGCCGAAGAATACCGTAAGGCGCTCGACGACAGCATGGCGCGGATGAACGTCTCCTACGTGGATAACCTCGACATGCATGGGATCAACGCGCCGGAGACGCTCAAAACGACTTTGCGCGCCGGCGGAAGCCTGGAAGCGGCGAACCGCGCGATCGAGGAAAAGATCGTCGGGCATCTCGGCTTTTCGACACATGGTCCGCTGGATGTTCTTCTGGCCGCAATTAGTACCGACATGTTTGAATCCATCAACCTGCACTACTATTATGTCAATGCGCGTAACCGTCCCGCAGTCGAACTCGCGACCGAAAAGGACATGGGCGTCTTCATCATTTCGCCCACCGACAAAGGCGGTCAACTGTTCAATCCTTCGGCGCGCCTGGTGGAATTATGCGCTCCGTGGACTCCTATCCAGATGAACCAGCGCTGGCTGCTCGCTCAGCCGGAAGTGCATACGCTCTCCCTCGGCTGCACGCGGCCCGAGGAGTTTGACGCGCATCTCGACATGGCGAACCGCGAGCACGGAGCGCTCCTGCCGGAGGAGCACGAGATCTTTGCGCGACTGGATCGGGCGATGGGGCAGCTCGGCGATACGTACTGCAACTTCTGCCATGCCTGCCTGCCCTGTCCGGAGGACGTAAATATTCCCGACATCCTCAGACTTCGCAACCTGACCCGTGGGTTCGACATGGTCGACTTCGGAAAGTATCGCTATAAGATGTTTGTGCAAAAAGATGCACAGACGGGGGAACGGACCGGTGGGGCGGGCGACTGGTTTCCAGGCGCTTCCGCCAGTTTCTGCACCGATTGCGGCGACTGCCTGCCACGCTGTCCGCTGAACCTTTCGATACCGGCGTTGCTGCGGGACACGCATGATCTTCTTTCCGGAGAGGTCGGAAAGCGCCTGTGGACGGAAGACGGATCGAAGGAGTAGGAAGGAAACGCTTTTGCCTGGGAAGATAACGCGACGGAAGTTCCTGACAGACTCGACCGTGCTGGCAGCCGCCTTTTCTCCCCGTCTCCCGCACTATCAGGCGCTGGCGGATGCCCTGGGCGATACGAAATCGAAGCGCGCTGTGCCAGGAACCGTCGCGTTACCGCACATTTCCCTGCGCGGCTACGGAACGATTTCGGCGACGTTCCGGCATCTGCATGGCGCGGGCGGCCCGGCGTCTCTGTTAGTCATTCAGTGCGACACGCCGGCAAAAGCGCTGCTGGTGCAGTCCAAATACCTGTCGGATCTTGCGCTGATGCCTGGAACCGAACCGGTCACGCTCGACGGTCCCGGAGGCAAGATCGTCGCGCACCGTGCCGGCGCCGAAGGGCTTATCGCCGCCTGCGCGGTGGACCGGGTCGTCTCCATCTTCAGCGCTAAACAGAAACATGACATCCTCGCTCTGATCGCCGCGCACTTGCCAAAAGCGACGCTTGCCGGCGCTTTCCTTCCCCGCGTCCAGATCCCCATGTACCTGGACCGCTGGGACAAGTACGGCCTCCTCGCCTATTACGGCGCTTTCACCACGCCGCCCGGCACCCAAAACGACGACTACGACTTTATGCAGGACTTCGATTTTGCCGCCGAACATGGGCCGCTCGGCCTGGTCGTCTGGGACAACGAAACCATGAACGACACGGCCGAGGGCATGGCGAACACCCCGCTCTGGGATTGGGTGGCGGCCGAATGTCGCGTACGTCATCTGCCGCTGCATATCAACACGCAGAGCGGCGCGGCGCTGTGGCTCACAAACCGGTTTCGGGAAGAGACCATGCAGAAAGCGCCCCAATACTGCGGCGCCTACTACAACCTTTTGGAACCGAACATCGGCGAGCAGGGCTACGTCTCCTGGAACGCCGGTGTGGCGCAGGATGTGGAGCTGGGCGTTCTGCAGCAGACCGTGCGCCGCTTTGCGAGCGACCCCAACGTGGTCGGCTGGCTGGAACCCCATTCAGAGACCGACTCGCCGCCGCAAAGTCTTCTTGTGGAGTATGGCCCGGTTGCGGACCGGAGTTATCGCCGCTTCCTGCGCGGTCGCTACGCGTCGCCCGCCGCGCTGAGCAAGGCATGGCATGGGGATGCGGGCGCACTGCCTACCTGGGAAGAGGTGCGTGTGCCGGAGCTTGCCTCTTTCCTCGGCTGGGGGCCGGACGCACTGGACATGACCGGGGCATGGCGCGTCCGTTCGCTGGCAGCACCGGACGGCCATGCGTATAGCAACGATGAGGCGCACAGGGTCGGGCAAGGGCCCACGCCTACCGAGCCGATCTTGCCCGCATGGTATCAGCCGGAGTTCGACGACACAGCCTGGGGCAGATTAAGTCTGCCCGGCAACGATCGCCAGATGTACCTGCCGCATTCGCCCTCCATTCTGCGCCGCACATTCGAAGCGCCGGCCGATTGGCTGGCCGCGCATCCGCGTGTCTGGCTCTATCTCTGGGACCTTACCGAACTGCGGGACGATACCTATCCTATCTATATCAACGGCCGAAAGGCCCCGGAAATGCCCCTCACAGATAGGATCCATTGGGGCGCAATCGAGATCTCGGGCCTGCTCCACGCGGGAAGCAACTTCATCGCCCTGCGCCTGCCCAAAGGCTATATCGCGTATCGGTTCTATCTGTCGCCGCATCCTCCAAACCAGTACCCTAACCTCGGCCCAATGGGCAACGCACGCTGGGCGGACTTTTCCGACTGGGTTCTCTGGTGGCGCGGGCAGGCGATCCGGCGGGGTGCGGAAATGATCCGCCAGATCGACCCGAATCGTCAGATCAACTTCATGGCTCCCAACCTGTATTGCGGCGTCATCAAGCGCGTCTGCGAGGAGTATGGCGGCCAATTCCATGACACCGGCTCGATGGCGGGCTTTTGGAACGAGATCAACCCGATGCTGATGCGCGGTTCCGGTCTCCCGGCCACCGCGGAACCGGGCAACGGCGCGCCTGCGGTCGACGGCAGGGGCGGCTTTCACGCCTTTTGGGGGCGGTGGCTGACCGAGGGGATACAGGGAGTCCACTACTTCCAGCATCTGGGCGACATCACGTGGAACGCCGATATCCGCAAGGACTTCGAGACCCATCGGCGCATGTATCAGATGGTAGGCAAGTACCATGTCCCGTTTGCCGAAGTGGCCATCCTCTACAGCTTTGGCAGCGCGCACGCGACGGGTTGGCCGTGGGGTTACGATCCCAATACAAACCTGACGGGCGGCTACTGGGCCTGGAATACCGGATTTACGCTGCTCAACTACTGTCCGCGCGACGGCGTCACCGAAGAGGACTTCGAAGTCGGGAACGTCGATCGCTATCGCGTCATCATCGATTCCAACACGTCGATCCTGTCGCCTGAACTCCTGTCCAGGATCGAGCAGTGGGTGCGCAAGGGCGGTACGTTCGTTACGTTTGTACAAACCGGTCGGCACACGCCGACCGCTCCGAACACCTGGCCGATCAGCCGCCTGACCGGCTATGCGGTAACCCGAATCGATCGCTACGGAGCGGGCAATCAGCCTCAGGAGGGACAGGCGCTGCATCCCGCACCCGGCCAGAAGCTATTGGAGGGGGAGCCGTGGACCTCGGGAGTGCGGGCGAGCGGGCTGTCTCTCAAGAAAACGGCTCCGGATTGCCAGGATCTCTTGCTATGGGAAGATGGCTCGGTGGCGGCCGGAGTACGGCGTCTGGGAGCGGGACGTATCTTCCATCTTGGCGCGCATTTCGAGACGCTTGGGGACCGCAGAGACTCTCCGCATACCACGGCGCTTCTGACGCAGATCCTTGCACCCATGCAAGTGGAACGGGTTCCCGGACAGGCGCACGGCGTGATGATGCGCCATTACATCAGCAACAACGGGCTCCACGACGTCTGGGTGCTGTTCAACGATCGGGAAACGCCCGTCACTACGGACCTGATTTTCCTGCTTAAGACGAAGCCACGCCACTGCCTGGCGGTGAAGACGGGACAGGAAACGCCCCTCTCCACCGAAGGAGACCGGCACGGAGTGCGCGGCATCGTGCTCGAACCGTATGAAACGCACATGTTCCTTACTCCGCGTCCCGGTATGGAACTCGCTCCTCTGGAGTGGCTGAGCGTGCAGCGCAGTTGGTGGCGCACCTCCAGGACTCCATCGTCCACACCGCTGCCGACTCCAGCATCGGATCAGCATCATACCATCGATCTGAACAACGGCTGGGCCTTCAAACCTGTAGACGGAATGGAGGCAAAGCAGATTGCGGCGCTCCTTGCAGCCCATGTTGACGACGCCCATTGGGAACGGATGCGGCTGGGAATCTGGAGCTTGCCCGCACATCAAAACGTGAAGCATGCCGTGCTGCGGAAGCGGTTCACCGTGCCGACACACTGGACGGCCGGGCAAAAGGAGATCTGGGTGCGAAGCTGGAGCGCTTCCACCTTCCGGGACAGGGGGGCTATCTATCTCGATGGCGCTCAAATCCAGGATTTCAATGCGGACGGTATGAGCGGATACGTGGCGACAGAACGACTGAAGGCCGGCAGCGAACATGTGCTCGCGCTGGAGATACAGGGCCGCCACTCCTTGTGTGGCGCGACGGGCAGCGCCTGGATCAGTCATCTTCCCGATCCCGCGTTCCAGCAAGATCTGGGTGGCGAATGGAGTGCGACCCGTGACGGCCTGCAGGAAACCGCTCCAGTTAATCTGCCGGGGCCATTTCAGGGGATGTTCGTCACCCGCACCTTTCGACTGAGCCCCGAGCATGCCGGGCGCAATATCCTGTGTTACATCGACGCGGAGGGACCTGTCGTCGGCGTCCTGATCAATGGGGTCATGATCTCCCGGCACCATCATATGCTCGGGCACGATTTCGCGCTCGACCTTACGCCGCTCATACGCCCGGGGGAGGAAAACTCCCTGGAACTCATCTCCCGTTCGCCCGATTCAGTCTGCACCGTGCATACCATCGAGCTAAGATTTTATGATCCTGCCGTCTATCCCTAGCGTGATTTTGCCCTTAGCGATGCAAGGAAATCCGCCTCTGGTGGGAGCGTTTTGGGACCGCGTCTTCCAGCATAGCCAGCGCATTGTGAAGCGCCGTGGAGTGCGGCTGTTTGTTCAGGGCGTCCCGTACGTCCTGCGTTACCCCTTCTAACTCCCGCATGCTGGTCGATTGAACGGCTCGCGTATACTCCGGTAAGGCTTCCACCCAGTTTTCTCGCGCGGCATAACAGAGCCCGAGATTGGCGTGGACCCAGCCGAGGTCGCTTGACTTGAGAACCCGGCGATCCGTCTGGATTGCCAGATCCTCTTTTCCTGCCAGATATTGCGCCCAGCCTAAATTGCCAAGTAGAGCAGCGTTTCTGGGGTCTAGTCTGACCGCAAATGCGAGATCGTACACGGCAAGTTGATTGCGATGCAGGGCCAGGAAGATGTTCGAGCGAGACACATAAAGCGTGACGTGTCCCGGATCTGACTGAATGGCGCGGTTGAGATCGTTGAGCGCTTCGGTGTATTCCTTCTGCCGAAAGTAGGAGTCGCCCCGGTACCCGTAGACTTGTGCTCCCCGTTCGCCCATTCGAATAGCTATGGTAAACTCCGGGATGGAGCGCGCCCAATCCTGCAATTCGCGAAAACACGCGCCCCGGTTATAATATGCGTCCCGCTTCGTTGAATTGAATGTGGCATATTTTGTAACCTGATCGTAGTCCGCAAGCGCCTCGCGGTACGCGCGAGCGTGGTAATATGCCTGGGCCCGCAAGGCGTAACCTCGACTTCTCCGTGGAGCCAACTGAATCGCGTGCGTATACGCTTTGATCGCCCCTTGATAATTGCCTTGTTCGTAAAGAGTGCTTCCCCGCTCCGTGTACATGTAGAACGCGCCTTGCGAGTGCGGAAACCAGATTAGCGCCAACCAGGCGATCAACCCCGCGAAAGCCAGGCCAAGGATGCCGATCACGGCGACCACAAAGATCAGGGCAGTATTTATGCGTTTCGGTGGGATCATGTCATTTCCTCAAGTTCGGGTCATCCTCGGGGTGAATCAGGAACATGAGCGGCCTTCAGCATGGCCAGCGATTTCTGAAGTGTGGGGGAGGCAGGTTTCTTCTCCAGGGCGTTACGTATGGCTTTCTTCAGGCTTCCCAGGGTTGTTGGGGTGACCGTTGCCAGAGCGCGCATATACTCCACACGGGCGTCGATCCAATCTTCTCGCGTGGCATAGCAGAGTGCAAGGTTACCATGCACCCAGCCCAGATCGTTATGCGACTGGAGTACATTACGGTCTGTCTGGATGGCGGCGTCCTCTTTGCCCGCAAGGTACTGGGCCCAGCCTAAGTTGCCGAGACAGAGAGCATTCTTGGGCTCCAGCCTTACCGCAAACGCCATGTCGTCGAGAGCAGGCGCGTATTTATGGAGAGAGTCCAAGACCTGACCACGAGACGCATAAAGGTAGGCACTTGCTGGGTCCGTACCGATCGCGGAGTTCAGGTCTTGCAGCGCATGTGGGTAATCCTTCAATTTCTTATAGGCATTCCCTCGATACATGTAAACGTACGTCCCCTTCTCATGCAGATCGATGCAAGCCGTGAACTCCGAGATGGCGTGGGTCCAATCGTGAAGACCGTGATAGCATCGTCCGCACGCGTAGTGGGCTTGTTGTTGCGTGTTCTTGAGCCTGGCGTACTGAAGAATAGTCTTGTAATCTGTCAGCGCGGCATGAAACGCTTTCGTCTTATAGTACGTCCTTCCCCGGAGAAAATACCCTCGACAGTTGCGTGGGGACGTTTCGATCGCGCTGGTGTATGCTTCAATCGCCAGCTGATAGTCGCCTTGTTGGTAGTCGTAATCTCCTCGACCGACATACATATCGAACGCCTGCGGGGAGTGTGGCAGATAAAACAGCACAACCCACGCGATCAGCCCCAAAGACGTTACACCGAGGACGCCGATCACGGCGATCACAAAGATCAATATCGTGTTTTTTTGCCTCGAATGAGGGATTATTTGAGGAGTCATTTTGTCTCCATAAGCGGAGAAAATCCTATCTTATCGGGTCTTTCCCACCTGCTGCAGTATCCATTTCCCGGCCTCTTCCGACCAACCATGAACCGGCTGATCCGCGGATGCTCGCAGCCCATAACCATGACCGCCTTTGGCATAAGTCACCGGATGC
>JBBRKX010000010.1:0-18916 GCA_038231675.1 Chthonomonadales bacterium
CCGAACGCGTCCCAGGTCCATTCCGGCTGCTGAAAGTTATGGCCCATCTCGTGATAAAAGCCCCAGCACTTGATGCCGATCTTCCCGCGCAGGAGGTCGACATCGCAGAAAGTCTTCGCGACATCGTCGCCGGTCATGATCGGGTAGCCGGAATGCATGTAGCCCGCGCTGATCTGGCGGTCCACGCAGTAGCGTTCCGGGCGACCACGTTTCGGAGCGGCGAAAAACGCATAACAATGCTCCATCACCTCGTCCCAATAGGCCATGAGCGCTTCCGGATCGTCCAGGCCGCGCACGGCGGAGGAGGGAACAGACAGAATAACGAGTTTCCCTTCCAGTTCCGCCCAGGGGGCGGGCGCATTGCGGAGGGATCGCTGCCACTCCCGTACATCGGTGACGCCGCGCACAAATCGGGGCGCGGCCACGGCATGATCGATACGCACTGGAACCTCGCCAAGCGTGCAGCCCTCGGGGACCTCCACAAACAGCGCGCCGCCGAACGAACTCGCAACCTGCACTACGGGCGCGTCCAACGGGCGGCTCATGCTGATTTCGGGAAAGCGTTCCCAGCGATCCAGATGCCACAAAGTGTCCGTATGCGAACCGATGCGCACAGCCAACCCTTTGTGCGCCGCTGAAACCGGAAGCGTCACCGTGACGATTTCACCGGGCGCGGCGTACAGGCCGGTTCCATGCCAGAGGGGGATCGCGGTATCCACCGTCACCGTGCGGGTCTCGCGTGGCGCATCCACGGGCACAAGGCCAGGAAACGAAACGGCGGCAGGGTTCGCGGTCACCTGGTTCGCAGGCAGGCGGCGGAGCTTCTGCATGTCCAGGACCGCCTTGAGGCGCGCGAATGGCATCGCCTGGGTGATGGGCTTTTCACGCGACGGAATGAGACTGCCTTTGTCTTTGCACAGTTGCTCCACGCGTCGTACAAAACTCGATTGCGTTTCCGGCAGGGCCCCAATCGCCTCGCCCAGCGTGGTGGTCGCCTGCTCCAACTGCGCCTCGGTCAGCGTGCCCCTGCCGCTGGAACGGTCTTCCAGGGCGGTGAGCGCCTTCCGGGCGTGTGTCAGGACCGGGACATCCCCCGCAAGAAACCCCTGCTTTCCCGTGGTTTCGAGCATCCCCCCGGCAAAAGCGATGCCCATGGGCAGAAGAAGCTGATTGCCACCGTGATTGCGGGTAAGAGACAGGTTTTCATGAACCGACTGCCAGCCCCATGCCGGCCCGGTGATGACCAGCCCGCCGCCCGATTTCACCCAGCCGCGTACTGCATCCACAATGGGGCGGTTCTTCGCGCCGTCCAGGCTCGCCTGGTCCAGCCAGAGCACATCCAGGTTCTTCAAAGCAGCCGGCAGGTCCCGGGTTTGCAGCACCGACGCGCGACAACCTGCCGTATCCAGTGCGTCGGGCAAACTTGCGTCCTGATTGTCCAGACCAATCCGCAGGCCTTTCAACGACCGGCCGCCGGCCCAGGCGGCGATATTCGCCATCAGCCGAACGTTCGCCGGGTTCTTTAGATTCTCGCCCCCAAAGAAGCCCTCGTGTCCGGCGGCCACCGCGCGGCCCCGGCCATAACGCGCCGCAGCCACCATCGGTAGGGACGCTTTGCCCATGCGCCCGGTCATTACGACAAATGCCTTATCGCCGAAGACAGCGAAGTCCCCTGGAATTCCGCCCCGCGCCGTGACCTCGTCCACGCCCGCCAGAAGGGCAGGAACATCTGCGGCATCGGCGAGGCAGGTCCGTGTCGCCGCAACGATCAGAAGCGCCGTCATCAAAAAAGAGGCGGCCCGTGAGGCCACCGTTTTCCACTGCATGCAGAGTTCTCCTTTGCGGAAGAGAAGCATCGTTGCTTCCTGGGACATCGTCGTTTCGTTTCCTTTCTTGAGGACGTTACGGGGACTGAATGGCCCACATCGTGGGCTTGCTGGCGCCCCATTTGATCCACTTCGCGTGGCTGTCGCCGAAGATGGCGTTGAAACCGTTTGTATGGCGATCCCGGACGTCGTAGCCATGCAGAGAAATCCCGTTGACATTTTGAAGGGAATTGTTGTGCTGCGCGATCCATCCGTAATCCGTATTGTCGTCGCTGCTGAAGTCCGTCCAGTCTCCCTCCGCGATCCAGATGCTCCCCGCCGTATTCTGGATCGCGGCTACGGGGATCGAGTCGCCAACCCAATAGTCGCCGGTTCCGGCATATCCTGTCTTTCCGGTCGGATTGAAACTCGGATCCACCGAAGCGGCCGCTGCCCAGGACTGCATATGGTTCCAGGTCCAGCTGCTCTTCGTACATCCCGGGCACGCGGGGTCCGTATTGGAGGGGTCCGGAGGATTGCTCTGCCCGTCGGGCCAGAGTTCGTAATAGAGGTAACCGTAGTCTCGGTCCGGGCATACGAACACATTCCGGTTCTTGATGTATGGCTGCAGGGCCATCTCCCAATCGAACAGACCATCTCCCTGGCCCCAGCCGTCGGAGTATGCGGTATTGTTCTCCACGCCGTAGCTGTAATCGACCCAGGTCTCGTCGTAGTCGGTGGAGTACATTACGGCGGCGGTTCCGATCTGTTTTGCCTGGCTCAGGCATGCGATACCACGGGCCTTCTCCCGTGCTTGCGCAAATACAGGGAATAGGATCGCAGCCAGAATGGCGATGATCGCGATCACAACGAGCAGTTCGATCAATGTAAATCCTCGACTTGCTTTCACTCTTCTTTCTCCTTCTTTCCGATGGTTCAACGGGTAACCGCGCGCCGGCGGGAAATGCCGCCGGTTGCGACGTCTCTCATCGTCGAGGAGATGCGTACACTGCAAGGACTGGGCGTTGTCGGTTGCCTCAGCGTCGAGGAGAGGCACAGGAGTCACGGACCATGAGCTGCGGTTTGATCAGCCGGTCCATAGGTGCATCCATAGGTGAGACCGCGGTGAGTCGCTCCAGAAGCAGTTCGACCCCGACCTTTCCCAGCTCTATGAGCGGATGATGCACGGTGGTCAGCGCGGGTTCGATGTTCGCCACTTCACTGATATTGTCGTACCCACAGAGCGAAAGGTCCTGCGGAACCCGGATGCCCCGTTGTTTACCGTGCGCCAGCAGATGCAGCGCCCGGTAGTCCGAACCCGCGAAGATCGCGGTGGGCGGCTCCGCCAGAGCCATCAGTGAATCCAGCGCCACCGCATCCTGCTCCGCGTCGATGCCATTTGTATCGCGCACCAGTGCGGGATCGGCGGTCAATCCATTGCTCGCCAGCGCGTTACGGTAGCCCTGCAAGCGTGGGAGCGCCCATTCCGAATGCACCCCGCCGACATACGCGATACGGCGATGGCCGAGCTGGGCCAGATAGTTCACACCAAGAAACGCGCCCAGTTCCATGTCCACGCGCACGCTCGCCTTGCCTTCTGCAGAGGGCGGATTCAGGAGCACGCACGGCGCCGACTGGCTTTCGGCAAGCGCGATGCCCTGTCGATACTCCCGCGCACTCATCGCGATCACCAGGTATCCCGTCCCTACCCCTGCGCGAGGCAGGTGGTCGAACCCTTCGCGCGATACCTGCTGGACTTCGCAGCCGGCCTCACGGGCGGCTTCGTGTACGCCCGCCATCAGGTCGAACACTTCATGGCAGGCGGCCTGGGTGCTCCGATGAATATCGAAGTCGGCCAGCAGCAGCACGCGGACGGTGGCGCGGATCAGGCGCTTGATCACAAAGGTCCCCTGCCCGCGCCCTCGGCGCTTGACCACAAGACCGGCGCGGGACAGTTCATCGATGGCGCGCCGCACGGGAGCTTCGCTGACTCCATACACCTTACATAGGTCCGGAAGCACTGGGATCTGCTCCATGTAGCGCAGTTCCCCGGTGACGATCTTCTTTTCGATATCCTGATAGATCTTCTGATACAGCAGTGGACTGTCGAATGAATTCGGCATCGAATGGCGCTCCCTTAAAGTGAATACACTATATACTGTTTTATCCGGATTTGTCAATAAGGACATTCGGCTGTAGGCCTCTGGCGGAAAGATCCGTTCAAGGCGCGGAAAAGCTGGGGACGAAATTTTCAATTCTGCCAGGATGCGTTCCCGAAGGCTACATCGTCTTCCTACCGCACCCGTATGAACGGCACGACTGCGGTGGACGGAACGACCTTCTTTCATGGCCTCTCCACTGCCTGGAAACTCGTGGCCGCTCCCGATCTCAATGCGGACGGGCATCCCGATCTTGTGTTCCAAAACCAGACCACCGGAGATATCTCTTACGCCCTTATGAACGACGGCACTCCGCTTGCTTCGGGCTACGTCATCCATGGCGAGACCCTTGCTTGGAAAGTAGTCGGCATGCCCGACCTCAACGGAGACGGCCATCCCGATATCCTCTGGCAGAACACTCAGACGGGCGCAACCGGCTACACGCTCATGAGCGGCGGCGTGGTGCTGGCGGGATCGGGTGGCTTCCACTCTCTCTTTGCCAGCCTACCGGCAGGCTGGCAAATCAGTGGAATGAACTAAAGAGAATGCGAGCGCCATAACAGACCGGTTCACCATGCACATGAAGCCGTCGCGGGTTGGATAAAGGGGCACGGCGACTATACCGTGTCCCTTTCCATGACGAGCAAATATCTTGAGGCGAACCGAGCTTCCGAACGCGATGGTCCATGCGCAGAGGGCGTGCCGAGAGAGGGTTGGGCATGCGTACTCGTGAGGAGCAGTGCTGCGCAGCTCTCACAATAAAATAAAGCCGTCCTTCCCCTGGTTTACTCTTGGCGGAGCAAAGGAAAGAACGGCCTCAATTAAGCCCGGAGGCTCTGACGGTATTATACCCTGCCAGGGCCCTCCCAACACCCGTTGTCGCCGTCGGTTTCCTGGCCGGTCAGGCGCCTCATGGAGGATTGCTGGATGGATCACTGCCTGCCCGCATGCTTACATCGATCCGCGTTCCCGCGCAGGATCGTCCTTTCCATTCTCCTCATGCTGCTGGCCGGGGCATTCCCGCGAGCCGCGCATGCCCAGACGGCCGACGGCAAGAGCCCCGTGGGCGCGCTCGCCTTTGCGCCGGACGGGTACTTCTACGGAACTACCTCGGCGGGAGAAACCGGCGGATACGGCAGCGTCTTCCGCATGGATACTGCCGGAAACGTCACGGTGCTCCACGCTTTCACCGGTGCGGATGGCTCGCTTCCCTGGTCGGGGCTCGCCATCACCGGCGTCAGTGGCAGCCTCACGTTCTACGGAACAACGCGTAATGGAGGCGCAAATGGATACGGCACGCTCTTCAAGATCGTGCAAAGCGGGGCCAGCTTTGTCTTTACCCGTCTCTACTCTTTTACCGGGGCGAACGACGGCGCCAATCCCTACGCCCGTCCTCTTCTCGTCGGAACCAATGATCTGTACGGCACGACAGCGTATGGTGGGGCGCACGCGTATGGAACGGTCTTCGACTATAACGTCTCCACCAATACTCTTACGACCCTCTATGCGTTCGCGGGAGGCACGGACGGAGCGACGCCGGTGAACAGCCTGTTGCCTTCCACGGATGGAAGCGGTCATCCCATCTACTATGGCGTGACCCAGTACGGCGGCAGCGGAACAGGTTCTGGAAATGGAAACGGCACGCTGTTTAAGCT
Organism: Chthonomonadales bacterium; assembly: GCA_038231675.1. Taxonomy (GTDB): domain Bacteria; phylum Armatimonadota; class Chthonomonadetes; order Chthonomonadales; family Chthonomonadaceae; genus JBBRKX01. Next base: position 5,620 of record JBBRKX010000010.1, read on the forward strand.
CGATGCCTCCAACATCAAAACAATCCTTCATACCTTTAACGCTACCACAGACGGGATGTTTGCCGCAAGCAACCTCCTGCTTTCCGCAAACGGTAACCTCTACGGCACCTGCTACAGAGGAGGCGCATCCAACAATGGAACGCTCTGGAAGTGCAGCGTAGGCGCCACGCCGACCTTCACCACGCTCCATTCCTTCGCCGGTGGGACGACGGATGGAGCGAACCCAGGGGGTGGGGTAGTAAGTCTGGTTAGCGGGGGCACGACCTATTATTACGGCAGTACCCAATACGGCGGCAGCGCGAATAATGGTGCCGTCTACCGCTGGGACGGTACGACCTATACCAGCAGCTATACTTTCACCGGCCCTGACGGTGCACAGCCCGTAGGCGAGTTAGTTGCCGACAGCTCTTCGCTTTTATGGGGCGTCGCCTACAATGGGGGCGCCTACGGTTTTGGGACCGCCTACAAGATGGTGACCGGGTATCTGCCGATGCATTCCTTCGGCGGCTCGCTTCCCACCGCAGGCATCAGCCTCGCGCAGTCCACGGTCATCCAGCAGACGAGCGTGTCCGGCACGGTGACCCTTACGGCGGCGGCCCCGACAAATGGGATCGTCGTCACGCTTAGCAGCGACAACGCTGCGGCGAGTGTTCCCGCCACCGTCACCGTGACCGCAGGCACGTCCAGCGCCGGATTCACCGTAACCACGTCCATTGTCGCCGCAAGCGTCACCGCGCACATCACCGCGACCTGCAACCTCGTGACCAGCCCTGCCGCGAGCCTCACCATCGTTCCGGTCGGCGTCATCGGTCTTGCGTTCGACAAAAACCCCGTGACCGGCACGCTGCTTCCCACCGGAACCGTCACCTTGAACGCGGCTGCTCCGGCGGGTGGGGCGACGGTCACGCTCACGAGCCAGAACTCGGCAGCGACCGTTCCCGCCTCCATTACGGTCCCTGCCGGCTCGAACACCGCCGCCTTTATCGTTACCACCACGGCCGTGACTTCGTCAACGAGCGGCACCATTACCGCGGCCTATGCCGGGACCAGCAAGTCCGCGAACCTGACGGTCAATCCGTCGCCGACGCTTGCAAGCGTGAGCGTTCAGCCCACGAGCGTGGTAGGCGGCGCCAGTTCTCAGGGAACAGTGACGCTTACCGGCCTGGCGCCTAAAGGCGGCATGGTGGTCGCCCTGAGCAGTTCCGGCTCCGGCGTGAGCGTCCCCGCGTCCGTCCCCGTGTACGAGGGCACGTCGAACGCTACCTTTTCCATCACGACCGTACCCGTCGCGACGAGCACCATGGCCACTCTTACCGCGACGCTCGGAGCGAACCACCCTACGGCCACGCTTACCGTGACAGCTCCTGTGCCCACGCTCGCGCTAGCGCCGACCTCTGTCATTGGAACGGATGGGAGCGTGGGGACGATCACGCTTACCGGTCCGGCGCCGATGACAGGGCAGACCTACATGCTCACCGGGCAGCAGGCCGGCGTGGTGAACTTCCCCTCGATGGTCACCGTGGCCTCGGGCGCGACAAGCGCTACCTTTAATATCACGACATCGGCAGTAGCCACTTCCACATCCGCCACAATCACCGCGAACAATGGGACGAGCAATCTGCAGGCGACGCTTACCATTACGGCGCTGCCCACTCCGATCGCGTTGTCTCTGGACGCGACGCAGCTCATCACGACGGAATCGACCACAGGGCACGTGACATTGAGCGGCCCGGCTCCGCAGGGGTCCACCGTGATCCAGCTTTCTGCCTCTCCGGCTTCGGCGGTCACCATCCCGGCGAGCGTCACGATCATGGGCGGGGCGACAACGGCGACCTTTCCCGTCACGGCCAATACGGTGGCATCCAGCACGGTATGTACGATCACCGCGAGCTACGGGGGCGCAAGCAAAGCGGCGGCCTTAACCGTTAATCCGCTTCCTACGCTTACCGGCGTCACGTTCACTCCCAGCTCGGTCACCGGCACGCTTACGTCCGCTGCTGCCTTTACGCTATCCGGCCCCGCTGCGGCGAGCGGAGCAATCGTCACTCTTTCCAGCAACGTAACCGGAGTCAGCTTTTCTCCGGCCAGTGTCACCGTTGCCGGTGGGGGGACAGGCGGATCCTTTACGATCAATACGCCCTCGGTCGCCTCGATAACCACGGCCAACATCACCCTGACGTATAACGGCACTCTTGTGAAGCCGCTGACCATCAATCCGCCTCCAACCGTCGCGAGCTTTTCGATCAGCCCCAGCCCGGTCATAGGGGGAAGTGCTTCCACCGGAACGATCACGCTGACCGGTCCCGCCCCGAGCGCGGGAACGATCGTGCCTCTGACACTCAACCAGCCTGGCACGGGGATAACGATCCCGGCGTCGGTTACCGTCCTTGCATACACGAGCAGCGTCTCCTTTCAGATCATGACGTCGCCAGTGAGCACCGCCCTCACGGCATCGATTACCGAGGGCAATTCGCTGACAAGTTTTCTGACGGTAAACCCTCCGCCGTTGCTTGTGCTTGCCCTTTCCCCCTTGAGTGTGGTGGGGGGCGGGCAGGCGACGCTTACGGTTTCGATCGGGGGACCTGCACCGGCAGGCGGACTCAACGTCAACCTCACCAGTTCGGACCCGAGCGTACCGCTTCCCTCGACGGGCTACGTGACGATTGCGGCGATGGCCACTTCCGTTACCTATGCCATCACGACGCTTCCCGTCTCTTCCGTGGTGAATGCGATCCTTACCGCGTCGCTTGCCGGCAGCGCTAATCAGACGATCGGGTTGACCGTCAATCCGCTCACGATCTCCACCTTCACCGTAACTCCGGGCAGTCTTGTCGGAAGCAGCGTGAATACCGCAAATGCCACGGTGACGCTTAGTGACGTCGCGCTAACGGACACCATTGTGAATATCAGCAGTGACAATGCCGTTGCGAGTCTCTCTTCCGCGACGGTAAAGATCCTGGCGAATACAAAGCAAAATTCATTTACGATAAATACGGCGGCAGTCAGCACTGCAGTCAACGTCACCGTAAGCGCGAGCATTGCTAATTCGACTAAGACATCTCTACTTTTGGTAACCCCTCCGACCATCCTATCCTTTACGTTTGACCACTCTAGTATTACAGGCGGCCTTCCCAATCCAGCCCAAGGAACAATAAAACTCAGTGATCCGGCTCCTGTGGGTGGCGCCCTCGTGTCCCTTGTTCAGAATATGCCTGGGATAATTATGCCAGGAATCGTATCGGTCGCCGCAGGCAGCACGACCGCGACATTTACCGTGATGAGCGCGATTCCGGTGAACACTGCCACCACTTTTCAAGTGACAGCATCCTATGGAGGCTCGCAAATATTTGCGGGCTCTAGCCGTACTGCGGCCCTCATTGTTAATCCGCCCATAGTTCAATCCATTACCTTCAGTCCAAGTGAGGTGATCGGCGGGCCCAATGGGCAGGTGCGGGGAACGATAACTTTGAACGCGCCCGCACCCCAAAGTAACGGCGCCTCGGTGGTCCTGACTGCCTCAATGACAAATCCGCCTAACGCTGCACTTATCCCGGTGAGCGTTTCTGTGTTCGCGAACCAGACAAGCGCAGACTTCATGTTTCAGACAGCGACGGTGAATGTCAAACAAACAGTCAATATCACGGGAACATATGCTGGGACTTCGGCGACCGGTCCGCTCATCATCGATCCGCTTCCTACGGTCGCTTCAGTTACTTTTGCGAAGAACCAGATTGCTGGTACAAACGGCACAGAAGCAACCATCGCGGGCGGAAATAACATTATTGCCACTGTGACGTTGACTAATCCTCCACCACTGGGTGCATCTGTGGTGGTTACGCTAAGTAACTCCAATCCGACCGGGGCAATACTTCCTTCCTTGCTTCAGGTCGACAGCGCCGGCCGTGCGACATTTTTGATAGGAACGAACGCTACGGATAAGCTGATCGCATCTACTATCATGGCGAACATTAACAATACTTCCGCATCGGGCGTATTGCACATCAGCCCGGGCAGCGCGAATATCCTGGCGCCGGTAGAAGATGCAAGTGTTCAGGCAGGTGCGAACGCAGGTTCAAACTTCGGAAAGCAGCCCTATTTGCTCGTCGATAATCCGTTGACAGGCGTGAATCAATATGCTACCGATGTTGCGTATCTGATGCTCGACTTGACCGGTTACACGGCGGCGCCGTCCTGTGCTACGCTGGTCCTCTCGCAGACCGCAGACGCGCCAGGCTTTCCGTTAGTGGCTGTGTATGACGTTCCGAATAAGATGCCGAACACAAACACGGACTGGTCCGAGGGCACCCTCATTTGGAATAATGCCCCTGGCCTCAGCAACGGGGCCACCACGGGGACCAAGATTGCTGACAGCCTTGTTGCTGGGAATCCACTAGGAACGAGCACCACAAGTACCGTTTGCTTCGATCTCACCGCGTATGTGCGGCAGCACCTTGGGAAACGCGTGACGCTGCAAATAATGGACGAGAACCTTGGAATCGGCAACTATGCCCTCTCCTTTCTAAGCAAGGAAAGTGCGACCGGCAAACCCGAGCTTATTGTGGGAATGTCGTCGCTCTACGCCCGGCCGGCGCCGTTCTGGGCTCTGGACGCCGTGCCGACGAATAGCTTGGCAGGGGGTGGAGCAGGCCCCTCGGCCGCAGACAGCGTGGACCTATCGTCCGGCGTGGAGCAAAACCAGCCAGGACCGGATATCGTGGTCTATAATTCTGATGGCCCTGCCGTTCCCTATGTACGAATGTATCGCTCTGCTTTAGCGGCGTCCGGTTATAACTCTCCCGGGCTAACGCCCGGTTGGGTAGACAATTTCGACATCGAGATAGTGGTCACTCCGGAACTCCCACTCGGACCGTACATGCTCCGCTACCCTAATGGCGCGATCGATATGCTCTCGGTCGCCGGGGCCGGCCCGGGAAACGGGACTTATATGCTGGCTGCACCCGCAGGCGCTCCATACGTTGCAAGCTCGTCGTCCACCGGGTTCACGGTTACGTTCAGAGACCAGATGCAGTGGAACTTCAGTTCCTTCGGCAATGGGGTTTTCCTGCTGAGCAGCGTTTCGAACAATCTTGGGGAAGGATACACTATAGCGCGTGACCCCGTCACCCATTTGATAAATAGCATCACTGACCTACGGACTGTGAACTCGCTGCTCCAGTTCTCTTATCAGAATGGCCTCCTTTCAAGCCTCATCGAAAGTGCTCCGGCGCCTGATAACACGCACCGACAGGTCGACTTCACCTACGGCGCTGGAAACACCGACCTTGCAACGGTATCGACAATCCATTACTCGGGCCAACAATCCTCTCCCGGGCTTGTCGCAGGGCCTCGCTGGTCGTATGGTTATTCGTCGGTAAATGGATTAAATCACCTCTTGACTACGGTAGGAGTTCCCGACCTAACTCTAAAAGCGCCCGGCGGAATTTTACAGCACTCTATCTCCTATAACCAGGATGGAACCGTCAACGCGCTCATTGACGCGAAGAACAATCAGCACAAATATACGTATACAAGTGGATCAACCCGGATCGACGTGACTGCTGCGAGTGGACAAACACTCAAAAGCAGCACCCAGAACCTGACGTCATCCAGCGGGCTCATGATAGATGCAGGGGCCACGGATGGGAATAGCCACACGGATCAAGTAGTATATAACGATGCTAGGCTTAATCCCTACAGCCCCACCTCATACACAGAGGCGAACCAGGCTAATACCCAGGCTACCTATACCCCCACTTATGGCGATGTCGCGACTATTACCGATCCTCTCAACAACCTGGCGACGTTTACTTATGTCCAACCGAGCGCCTACGCTCCGCAAATAGTCAGCACGGTAAAAGTGTCGGGGCAACAGGACCCTAACGGCACTGCTTATTTCTACGATCTACATAATTTCTTGTCGAGCATTACGACCCCCGGGCCTGGCTCCGGACCGCGTGGGTACACAGCGTTCTCCTATACAACACTGGGAAACATTGCGGGCATTACCCAGCCGGACGCAATAACCCCTAATGGACAGTCCGTGTACAATTACGGCTACGTCGGCGACGGCACAGGCATTCTCCAGGAGTCGATTAATGAACCCCTTGTTGTTGTAGATCCGAACGGCAATCAGACCCACTATCGCTACGATTATCGGGGCAACCTTGTCACGGTCATAGATGCACTCAACAATCAGACGGACTACGCGTATAACGAGGCCGATCAAGTAACCACGGAAACCTACCCGGCGGCGGCATTAGGGGCAGGACGATGCCATTTGCAGTACACATACTATTACACTGGCGGGCCGGTCGCCAGAACTGACTTTTATGACGAGAACGGAATCCTGTTTCGCTCCTCGAGCGCTGCCTCAGGTTCCGAAGGCGAAGCAACTGCCTCCACCGGGGGCGACACAACGCAAGGATCTACTTACGATTCCGACCTAGAGGCGAATGGCCTGATTGACGGAAACAACAACCAGACCGTGTTCACGTATGATAATGCCGGCAACGTCACCGGTCTAACGTATCCAAAGTCGGATCAAGTCACGGCGACATATGACGCCGCAGACAATCCTTCAACTTATGTCAACGGCGGGATAAGCACCAGTTACGCGTACAAGCCTTTAACCGACCTTCTGACAGACGTGAACTATTCATCAGACAACAGCCTGAATGTGCACATCGTGAGCGATCAGTTCGGCCGTCCGAGCACCGTGACAGATAGGTCCGGTATAAATACTTACTCCTACGATGACTTAGGTAATGTTGGATTGGTGACGACGACATTCGGTCCGGCGGCCACTCCAATGCATAGCAGTGTTCAATATGGCTATGCCCGTAACGGTAACCGCACTTCGATGACCCTCACCTTGCCAAACGGAACCTTTACCTACTCGTATGGCTACGACAGTGCCGGCAACCAAACATCGATGATCTTGCCATGGAACCAGACGATCAATTACAAGTACGATGTCGATAATCGATTGACACAGAAATCGCAGGTCATCTTGACTCCGCCGACGCTGTTGTCGACCAATATCACGTATGACGGCCGGGGGCTCGTTTCAGAGCTGAAGACCGTTTTCGGGAGCATCAATCCGAACGATCCGAGACAGCTCAACGTAAGCGATTTCCAGATGGCGTACAGAGCAACCGGCAACCTCGCCAGTACAAACTTTGTAGCCATTGGCGATAGTGGCAATATCGCGTACACATACAACGATCAGCTAAACGGGGCGAAACCTTCCGATGCAGGCTTAGACCAACTCGCGAGGGAAACGCGAACGGGATCCGTTGTAGCGGAGGACAATAGCTATACCTACGATGCGGATCTAAATCGAATTACAAACTACGATTTCATCCATAACCTGCGCTACAACTGGAATGCGGATGCCGACAACCAATATTCGCCGGAACAGTACGATGCGCGCGGAAATACAACCTTTGCCTATGTGCCCGGCTGGTTTGGTCCGTCTATAGGGGGCCAAGCACAGGCGTTCACTTACGATGCGGAAAATCGTATGACGAGGTCCGAATTCGACATTGGGAACAACCAGGCGGTGGCTCTGATGACCTACGGGGCCGACGGTCTGCGTGCCTCTAAATCGGTACAGCCGGACGCACATCAGCCACCGTTCATGACCTACTTCGTATATGACAATGACATACTACTCGCGGAGGTGTCTGTACAATCTAATGTATTGCTTTCTACCCGGCTATACGGATACGGCGCGGACGGACTCGACCAGACCGCCACTTATAATCCGCAAGGGACCTTGATTCAATACACTGCGTATACATTCACCCCGCAGGGCACGCTTGTGTCGAGATATCGGTCGCAGGGCGTGTCGCAGTATGCGCCTTACGATTATGCAGCATACGACAGTTACGGCAATCAACTGATCGCCTCGCTGGGTGTCGATAACGGCCCGAAGGAATTTCGCAACGATCCCGGCTACGATCCGGTGGGTTTCTGCGGCCAGTGGGGCTGCTACACGGATGTCGAGACCGGGCTTATCCTGATGGGGCACCGCTATTACAATCCCGTGACCGGCCGCTTCATGACTCGCGATCCCATCAGCTATGAGGGAGGCATCAACCTCTACGCCTACTGCGGCAACAATCCACTGACGGGGATAGATCCTACGGGACTTACCGAAAAGAGTCGGTTCAAAAGAATCATGGATTGGCTTTTTGGGTATATGGAAGCCAAAGCGACAAGTGATGCTGCGGGCCTCAACGTCGATCCAAATTTTGGCGTTCCGGAACCAACAGGGGAGGATGGACGGCCTCTTCAACCTGGTGGCCCGATCTATAGCCCGCCTCGTAAACTGCCGAAACGTCCCGGGGGAGGCTCGGATCGTAGTGTTACAGACGTTCCTCTTGATAAAATCACCCCCCTTCACCCTGTTCCGCGCCCTGGGATGCCAGCCAACCACATAGACAATTTGGCAAATAACATCAAAGCGAACGGGTACGATGTAGACCAAGCCATTCCTATTGTTCGAATGCCAGATGGTAAACTGATTTCATTTGGAGGCCATCATCGCGTTGCTGCCATGCGCCAACTTGGAGAAACAACTATTCCTGGCCGCATTACTGATTGGAACTCACTGTCAAAAGGTGCGAGATTAAGGTGGCAAAAGCGTTTTCCGGACGCTTTTCGGTAGATAACTATGAATAGTCGCACGTTAAACTGGTATTCTATCGGTGCTCCTAACAGCACGATCATTCGCTGCGCTTCATGTGGATATGAGGTTGATCTCCTATTTCCCGAATTGGACCATCATCCTCGTGTATGCCCTAGCTGTGGAGTAGAATGTGCCTTTCTAGATTGGAAAGGCACAAAAATAATCCAGATCGTACCTAAAAACGCTCCGCCTGTCATCGCCAAACTGGTGCAATGGATGCAAGAGAATCTGAGCGAGCTAGAGTATGTAGAATTAGTCATTGCATTTGAGGAAATCTCACACGCGAACCTTACGTGTGTATAATTGACCTGCCATCGATATCTAACTTTTCTTCTTAACAAAAATACAAAGGACACGTTACATTCGCCCACACAAGAAGCCACGCCGAACAATCACGATCTGCCCCGAAAAGACTTATCAGGCGTTTCTGTCGTCACGCGAATGACCACTTAAGTAACCCAAGTTGCTACCTTGCGGCTTCTCTGAGATCAATGGTTCTCCAAAACGTCAATTTGCGCGGATGGGGTCATCTCGAAGAAATCAGGGTAGCAACTTGGGTTAAGTAGTTTTTCAAATTTTGTACCGGGCACTACGAGTGACCATGCCGGATGAGGAACAGTCAGTCGCCAGACCAACATGGAAATCTAATGCCCTTGATTCACTCTTGGCTCCTTTTACGGTGAGCATGCGATGAAAATGAATATTCAATGCATCGCCTTTGATGCTTATGGAACGCTCTGCTATATTGCAGACCCGACGCATCCATTTGCGAATTTGCTCAAACAAACTAATATGGCAGCATCCAGAGCAAGGCGCCTATGCATGACCCACAATCTGACGCTTGCCGAACTCGTGGAGTTTATTGCTCCTGCCTGTACTCCTAGTCTGGCTGCTATTGAGAAAAATGTTCAACGAGAATTAGCCTCAGTTCGTCTCTTCGCCGAGGTAGAAGACACCCTAGATCGCCTGCGAGCGCGAGGCTTCAAGCTGGCGCTGGCTTCCAATCTGGCGGTTCCTTATGCACAACCGGTTCAAGCACTCCTTGGAGGTCGGATTGACCATTATATCTGGTCTTTCGAAGTCGGTACCATAAAGCCGGATCCGGCCATCTTTGAAGCGCTGTGTGTACGGTTGGCTGCCCCTCCCACGCAAGTGCTCATGGTCGGAGATAGTATGCGAGCCGATGTAGTTGGCGCACGGGGATTCGGTATGCCCGCCTTGCATTTGGCGCGAAAAGCCCTTCATCGTTCCCGTCGAAGCATCACGACATTATCGGATGTCGTAAGTTGGCTGGACGCCCATAGGTCTTACGCGGTTGACGAGATCGGTTAAGTTGGCGAGCGGAAAAAAGTTGGGGGTACGGCGCGGTTTCTGCGATAATACAGGGTCTGACAATCACTGATGCTGCTTCGAAAATCCCGGTGAGCAGCCTTGCAATCACACTCCCGTTCGCAGTCATGCGGCCGCCTCCGCCTCCAGCGTGACCTTGTATCGGAGAGCGGAAAAAAGTCGGGGGTATCAGGCCGCGGTTCGCTCCGCTATGAAGGGTCCCTCCATGGGGTCTGACAATCATTGATGCTGCTGGCGAATTCATTTAGGCCGGCACCGGCACCATTTTCTGCTTCCAAAGGCGTGCCAAAACCGCAAAATGAGATGTCCGAGTTTTCGCCAGAGGCATATCCATCAACCAGGCCCCGATCTGGAGAAAATTGAGAGCCGTGGCAATCACCACGTTTTGCAAATGCGATTTGGCTTGGCTAATATAACGAGAACGACGCATGCCACACACCCAGATCCCTTGTGAAATCGTCCCTTCGATTCCGGCTCGCGTTCCATATTATCAGGCTGCAAGCCAAATTGTATACGGTTATGGCCCGGATGGCCATCGAACGTCAATGATGCTTACGTTGCCGAGCGGCACCTTTACTTACAATTATGCCTACGACAAGTCCGGCAACCTGACCTCTGTGGTGTTCCCATGGGCTCAGACGGTCAATTACCAGTATGATGCCGACAGCCGACTGACTCAACAGTCACAACTGGTCCTTAATTCACGGATACCTTTTAATACCAGTATCACATATAACGGTATGGGTTTTGTTTCAACAGTCGATAACAATGTGCAGGGTGCAGATAATACCTTCAGCATGAACTATAACGCGTCAGGCAATGCCGATAGTATGGTCTTCGCATCCAACGCGGATAGTGGCAGCATCGCATACACTTATCTTGATTTTAACCTCGGAAATTCCGGGTCTGGTTTGGATCAACTTATACTTGAAAGTCGCACGGGACATGCTGGATACAGCTATGAATATAAATACGATAAAAATCTGAATCGCATTTATGACAGTGTACACAATTGGACCGCGAACGCGGACAATCAATATTCGCAGGAAACTTATGATGCGAGCGGCAATACTACACGTTCACTGACACCTGGATATTATCTCGACGCTTTTGCCGGCACGACGCAGACTTTCGGTTATGATCCCGAACATCGTCTTATCACCGCTACAGTCGATGGGGGCAACTTACAAGCTGCTCGGATGGCCTATTGGAGCAACGGACTGCGCGCCTCCAAAACCGCTCAACCGTATAGTCCAACTGGGCTGGTGACGACCTCTTATGTGTATGATGGCGATCGGGTAGTAGCTGAGATATTCACGGGGCAAACAGGACAAAATGCGCCTGCCGCTCGTCTATACGGATATGGTGCGGACGGTCTTGCCCAGAGCGCGACTATCAACGCGCAGGGCAACCTGATCCAGTACACCGCATACACGTTCAATCCGCAGGGCACGCTGGTGGCAAGGTATCGCTCGATAGACCCCTTGCCTTATGACTACACCGTATTCGACAGCTACGGCAAGAATCTGGTCCGCGAATTAGGGCATTCGGGCGGCCCCTCAGAAGGTACCCTGGATCCCGTCATCGATCCTGTAGGTTTCTGCGGTCAATGGGGCTGCTACACGGATGTCGAGACGGGCCTCGTTCTGATGGGGCACCGCTACTACAATCCGGTGACCGGCCGCTTCCTCACCCGCGATCCCATCGGTTATGAGGGAGGCATAAACCTCTACGCTTATTGTGCGAATAATCCCGTAGATAGAACAGATGTAGAAGGACTGAGTGTAACCATAAAATATAACGTAAAAGCAGGTGTTCTGGTCGCAACAGACGACGACACGCACGACCATGTGACAGTCACCAAGGTATTCTCCGGTCGCGGCAGCAGCACAAACAATCCTAAAGATGAGGCCAAAGAAGATACCGGGCCAATACCTAGAGGTACATATATCATTGATACAGAAAGCGGCAAGAATCATTACGGCCCAGGTTATTCCCAGTACCGTCTCTACTTCGAGGGCACCGACAAAAATTTGCACTATGACAACTACGCCCGTAAACTTAAAAATGGCAAGGTGATCACCAGGGGAACACACAATTTACATCCTGGGCATATGAGTTTGGGATGCGTAACTATTCCTGTGGATAATCCATCTGGTAATTCATTTGATAGCAAGGGATTTGCTTCTCTCAAGACCTTGCTAAATAGCACAAAGCCCTTCAGCCGGACAAATAGTCTTGGGCAGAAATTCTCGTATATCGGCAAACTTATGGTTAAGTGAGATGCTTGGTGAGGATGTTTCGAAATCGTGTTTGGATGGCATTCGCCAATCGCTTTGAAACGACCGAACAGGGAAGGCCAACTGTGAAAATCTGGATATATCTATTCGCGTTGCAAGTGGCCGTCGCACCCATCGCAGCCACTAGCAAAACACGGGTAAGGCACATAAAGCCATCCCATACCAACGGAGCGGGCAAGCTCCTCGAAGGGAAAGCCATGCATCTTCACCGTGTCTTAAGGGCCGTTGAAACCGTTACAGCCATTGCTACCAAATATGACCGCGAAGTCGAACAGGGCTTTTTTCTCCATACTGTCCGAATGTTATCAAAGAGGGAGGACAGAAAGCTGAGCATTACGCTTAATGCCTTCCAAGATGCGGAAGACTTACAGACACTGGCAAAATGTTTTGACGGCTTGATGAGCTCGTGCGGCGAAGCCGGAAACGGAGCCTTTCTTGACGTATTTGAGGAAGCTTATTGGCATTGCGTTAAGCAATTGTCCATGAATAGAAGCATTGCGGCGGGAGTCTATCTTAAAGATTTGAGTTTGAACCGAAGCGGTAATGAGATGTTCCAAATTCGTAAATTGATAGAAGAACAGGCAAAGAGAGCGAAGGCAAATCCCATTAGACGCTTCACTCAGCACCGCTTCCAGCAATAGGGGGTCGATAATCATGCAGCCATCTGAAGCACCTGTTCCACGGGCTGCTCCGGCTCACAATTGGCCAGGATCTTCTCGAAGAACTTGACCGTCCACTGGAAAGCATGGGCACGCTCGTGGCAAGATATCGGTCGGAGAGCATAAGGCAGTATGCGCCTTACGATTATGCTGCATACGACAGTTACGGCAATCAACTGATCGCCTCTCTGGGAATAGATAACGGCCCGAAGGAATTTCGCAACGATCCCGGCTACGATCCGGTGGGTTTCTGCGGCCAGTGGGGCTGCTACACGGATGTCGAGACCGGGCTTATC
>JBBRKX010000011.1:0-16955 GCA_038231675.1 Chthonomonadales bacterium
GCGCTCCTTACCATGATGACCTCGGCGGCCCGGGCTTTGCCCGGCTCCGGCCACCGATCCAAACAGGGAACGAAACTGCCTCCCATCAAAGAGTTTAAAACCACGCGCGTTGGAGATGTGACGATCAGCAATTTCGACAGCGCGTCCGGGTCGATCGATTTCTCGAATACGACCCTGATGGGCAGAGGAACGACCATCGAAGCGCCGGACCCGGCCAGCCATTCGGTGCTCAAACTTCACGCAAATAAGGTTCATTTGCTGCATCCCAACGACAGGCGCACAGGGCATATCGACCTGACGGGAGACGTCACCTATTCGATCACGCAGCCGATGCCGGACGGCACGACGCGGACGGTGGAAGGCACGGCGGGGAGCGCCACATTTGGACGTGGGTCACGCAAGATCGAGTTGCGGGATGGGCCGCGCATAGCTCTCAACGATCCCACGCGTCTGATAGGCCCCGCCCGGCTCCGCGCCGCCGAGTTGGACATCGATATGAACGTATCCCCTTACAAGATCACCGCCAGTGGCGCACAGGACGAAAATGAGATCCGGTTTACGCCGCGCGACATGGCCGGCCAGACGGGTGCGCATGGCGGAGAAATAAAAATCCATCACTTCCGCACCGGAGCCTTTCAGGCAGGAGAATTGGCAAGCTTCGAGGGCGCGGAAACGACCATCGAAACGGGCAATCCGGCCGACAACAGTCGGGAGCGTCTTCAGGCAAACCATATCGATGCCACGTTCGGGGCGGATCACTCTTCGCTTCATCAGGCTTCAGCGGAAGGAAACGTTCGCTACCGGATCGACCGCCCTGGATCGACGGGAAAGATGGTCGAGTCTATCACCGGCCGAAGCACGTCCGCAGTGTACGATCCCACGGCAAATCAGATCGACTTGACGGGCTCCGTGGTCGCAAACCTTTTTGACCTGGAGGCGCTGCAGGAACCCGCAGAGATTACTGGAGACCATGTCGTGGCGCGCCTGGTGCAGCCGTATCGCTACGAAGTGACCGGAAGCCCGGAACATACCTTGCTGAAGTTCTCGCCTCGCAAAGCGATGCCCGTGCCGGGAGCAACGGCCCCTTCCCATGGTTTCGCGTTTGGCGCCGCGACCATCAAAGGGTTCGCGAAGGCCGTATTCGAGCCGGGCAAACAGGTTGTCTTCACGGGCGACAGAACCAACTTTCAGGCGGGCGATCCTAAAGCCGGCTCCTCGGCGCAGATCATGGCGCCCAGGCTCGTGGCGACTTTTATGGATGACCACTCCATCGGGCGCACCGAGGCGAGCGGTAATGTCCGTTTCCATGTCTCTCAGCCGGCCGCTTCCGGTAAGGCCCAGCAATCGGTGGACGGCGCCGCGTCCACGGCTACGTTCGTGACCAATGCGCAGACGCGCGAGATCGATGCAACCGGCCCGATGCGCATCGAAGTCAATGATAGGGAACATTTGAAAGAGCCCGGGCATATCTCCGGGGAAGTCGACGATGTTCTTAAGTTCAATCTGGCGACTCAGGTGTATGAGTTCGAGATCGACAGTAAAAACCAGACGGCGAAAGTCGATTTCGTGCCGCTGGATTCCGATGCGCCGCCGACGGTGACACCGGCCGTATCCACGGTTCCTGCAGCGGGCGCAAAAAAAACCATAAAGAAGTAGCGAGAAAAAACTGATTTGGAAATAGTGACGGAAAATCTGGTAAAGACGTATCGTTCCAACAATACGAACAAGAACGTGGTGGATGGGATCAGTCTCGAAGTGAAGCAGGGCGAGGTCGTCGGCCTGCTCGGGCCGAATGGCGCGGGCAAAACCACGACCTTTTACATGATCGTGGGCCTTGTCCGCCCCAATAGCGGCCATGTCCTTCTGGATGGCGAAGATATCTCCCGGAAGCCGATGTACCTGCGGGCGCGGGCCGGCATCAGCTATCTGCCCCAGGAGGCATCGGTATTCCGCAACCTGACGGTCGAAGAAAATTTGCATCTGGTCCTTCAAATGCGCCGAATGACCAAGGCGGAGCGGCGGCAGAAATGCGATTCGCTTCTGGAGGAACTGCATATTACGCGCGTTCGAAAGAGTCTTGGCAAACAGCTTTCCGGCGGAGAACGCAGGCGCGTGGAAATCGCGCGGGCCCTCGCGTCCGATCCGAAATTTATTCTGCTCGATGAGCCGTTCACCGGAGTCGACCCCAAAGCGATCGAAGATATCGAGATCATCATTCAGGATCTTTCAAAGCGCAATAAGATCGGCATTCTGATCACCGATCACAATGTGGAAGCCATGCTGCGGATCACCGAACGCGCGTATATCATCGCCGACGGCCGCAAGCGGTTTGAGGGGCCTTCCGACCAGCTGCTCGATGACGCGGAAGCACGCGCATTCTACTTTGGAGAGCGGTATGGAATGGCCCGGCGCGACGCGGAGTACTCCAGGGCCGAAGAGGAGCTAAGGCGCGCAACCGAGCTCGATGCGCAGGGAGACCCGGACGTCCTCCCCGTACCGCACCGAGTCGCGGCGGGCCCGGAGGGAGACGGCCATGCGCCTCATTGATCGCGTGATCGTCAAGGAGCTCATCGGTCCCTTTCTGAACGGTATGTTCATGTTTTTGATGCTGCTGTTCGCCGCCACCTACCTATTCCCCATGTCGGAATTTCTTGTCAAAGGCGTGCCGCTGTGGGATGTCCTTCGACTTGTCTTCTACAGCGCGCCCAGCCTGCTCACGCAGACGTTCCCGATGGCGATGCTTCTGGCCGCCCTTCTCGGCATGGGCCAGCTCTCGGCAAACCGCGAGATCGTCGCGATCTTTGCGGCAGGCATCAGCTTTCCTCGCGCCGCCCGGGCCGTGATTGTGATGGGCGCGCTTGTAAGCGTGGCGGCCTTTGTATGGAACGACACGGTGGTCCCGCCCTCCAGCGCGGTCTTTCAGAAGATCAAGCAGGAGGTCGCGCGGCATCTCATCCACTCCGACGAACCCCTCTCTTACAACGTCGAGAGTAAGGACAAGAAAGGCATCGATGAGTTTGTCAAAGCGGACGGCGGCATCGATGCGCGGACCCGGACGCTGCGTCGCGTAACGATCGTTAAATTCAGCACCGACCCACGGAGGAGAGGAGAGCCGGAAGTAGTAGTAACCTGTGACCACGCACAGGCGGTCGATCAAATCGGCCTCAACTGGACCTATTTTAAGGGTTTCATCACCATGTACCTTCCCGACAAAGCAACGGGAAGGATCGAAAATGTTCGCGTCATCGACTTCGATGAGTTCAAGACACTGCCCAATCACGCCACCATCGGCAAAACCTTCGAGGAAGTCTTGAACACTCAGTCGGATGATCCGAACAGCAAAAGCTTTCGACAGCTTCGCCATGAGATCAACGCGGATCGGGCCAAGGGGGAGATCAGCGACGCGCGGGGCAAAGAGGTGGATCTGTATGGTAAAATCGCTCTGCCGCTTGCCAGTCTGATCTTCGGCGTGGTCGGGGCCGCTCTTGGCGTGAGCACCAAGCGTGGCGGCGGCAACGCGGTCGGGTTTGGAATGGCGATCTTCATCGTATTTCTTTATTGGGTCTTCTATCATGCCATGTTCGTCGTCGGCAAAAACGGCGGTTTGCCGCCTATGCTGGCAAGCTTTTCCGCAGACATTGTCGGAGCCGTCGCCGGCATCGCGCTGGCGATGCGTGCGTCGCAATAGCGACATCATCATTTACGCGTATTCACTCTAAGGAGTGTGGCCATGTTTTGGACGTTGCTCGCCTTATTGCTGTGGGTTGTGCTAGGTGGGTTTATCTCTTACTATGGCGATTTACAGGGACGGCGCTGGGGGAAAAAGCGCGTCTCATGGTTCGGCTTGCGACCGAAGCATACGGCAATTCTGATCACGAGCCTGACAGGGGGCATCATTGCGATCCTGAGCATCGGCTCCGCAATGCTGCTCGTCCCCACCGTACGCAATGTCGTTCTGCGGGGTGAAGAGGCGATCCGCGAGCATCAGCACGACATCACCGCGCTGAAAATAGAGAAAAAGACTTCGCTAGAGCTCTTCGCGACAACAAAGGCGGAATTGAATTCTATCAAGGAGCAGCGCCGGATTGCCGACGCAAAGCTTGTCAGGGACCAGGCCACGCTTGCCATCACCAACCGGCAGATAAAGGACATTCAGGCACGAGACGCCAAGCTTCTGGCGCAGGACACCATTTTAGAAAGCCACGTGGCGCAGCTCCAGCAGTCGGTAAACCATAAGCAGGCTGAGATCGCGCAAAAGAGCCGCTACGCTCTGCGATTGTCGCGGGAAGCGGCTCGGATGAAGAGCGATAATGTGAACGCGGCGTTTATCAACAAAGATCTGGGACGGCAGAATCTCAGTCTGACGCGCCAGAACGTCCTGATGGCCCAGAGCAACACCGATCTGCAGGCCGTCCGCGAACAAATTACCGCGAAGAACAATGAACTGCAACAGGCGAATGGAACGTTGGCGGCGCTAAATGCAGGCCTCAAGAAGGCTGGAGATGACCTGCGCACATCGAACGAGGCGATTTATAATAAAAGCAAGGCCGTTCAATTGCAAGTGTTCGGACTTCAAGCGCAGGTAAAAGACCTTACCGATCGGGAAGACCAGCTCTACCGGCAACTCGCCGGCACAAATCAGAGTTTTTCGCAATCGTACAGCGCGCTACGTCAGGGGCATCTTATCCTGCGCGCAAACGCGGAATTGGCCCGGAGAACGCTCGACGCCCATCAGCGGGCGGACGCTATTCGGCATGAGTTGAGCATACTTTTGAGCGACGCGAGCATGGTGGCCGAGATGCGGGGCGCGACATCCGGTGAAAATGGGCGAGCCGTTCGCATTATCGCCAAGCGCGTCGTCACCTCCATCGGCGTCGAGAACGCGGATGAAGAGGCCAGTCTGGAGGCGCTCGTCGAAAACCTGGTCGGTTCGGATGCTCCCACGGTCGTCGTCGTGAATGCGGTCAACAACAGTGTCCAGGGGGAGCAAGTGGTGATCGAGTTGCATGCGCGCACTATCAGCCGGATCTTCGACCGAGGCGCGGTGGTGGCCTCTCGGCGCATCGATACACGCCAGCCCGTGGACAGACTAGTCGCTTCCATTCTGGACTTCCTGCAAAAGGATGTGCGTGACTCGGCGATTAAAAAGGGGATCATCCCGAAGATCAATCCGGATACAGGGCAGGAAGAAGTCGGCATCGTAGGCCCGGCTGAGTTGGTGCAATTGACCGAACGGGTACGCCAGGCCGGGGGCGAAGTGCTCCTTTCCGCAGTGGCCGCAACGACGCTGACCTCCGCAGACCCGCTGGATCCCGGCGACTCGCGCACCGCAGGTTCCGGCCGCACCGTTGTCTTTCAAATCACCAGATTGCCAGGAAAAATCTGATCTTTCCACGCGGGGCACGGCGCATGGCGGAAGCGGATTTTTTTCAGTGGGAACAAACGACCGCTGCACGGCCTGGCCGCGCAGCGGTTCTTGCCATCGATCCCGGCAGCGCCAAATGCGGGGTCGCAGTGGTGTATGAGGATGGAGAGATCGTTTATCGAGCCATTGTCCCCACGGTCTCGCTCCTCGAGGAGACGCGAGCGCTGGCCGGCCGCTATCGGCCCCGCCTGATTGTGATGGGAAAAGGGACGGGATCCAGGCCGCTTCTGAGCGCACTCGAAGGCGCGAACCCTGGCATCCCCATCGAGTCGATGGATGAGGATCATACCACGGAAGAGGCAAAGAAACGGTTTCTTGCGGAGAACCCGGCGCGCGGATGGAGCAGGCTGTTGCCTGCCGCATTGCGCACTCCGGACCGGCCAGTGGACGATTATGTCGCGGTTATTCTGGCAGAGCGCTACTGGCGCTCCCAGGGCAAGTAACTCTCCCCATGCACCGCAATGTGAATTTTAGTAGCGTGGGGTGTGAGTCGGGGCCGTCTGGGCCGGGAAATCGAAGCCCGCACGTTCTCGACGGCGCTGATTGATCTGATAGACGAAGGCAAGTACTTCCGCGACCGCTTCGTAAAGTTCGCCCGGTATTTCCCGCCCGATGTCGACCTGTTTGAACAGAGCGCGAGCAAGCGGGGGATTTTCAACGATCGGAACATCGTTCTCGCGAGCGAGTTCACGGATCCTGGCGGCCATCAGGTCCGCGCCTTTTGCAACCACCAGCGGTGCGCTTCCCTGCGTCGCATCGTAACGCAAAGCGATTGCAAAGTGGGTCGGGTTCGTGATTACGACATCCGCCTTGGGCACCTCCTCCATCATGCGCTGCTTGGACATCTGACGCTGCTTCGCCCGGATTCGCGCTTTTAGCTGGGGGCTTCCCTCCGTACCCTTGTGCTCTTGCTTGACCTCTTCCTTGCTCATCTTCAGGGACTTCTCATGCTGATAGCGCTGATATCCGTAGTCGATAGCCGCCAGAACCAGCATGGTCCCGGTAACACGCAGCGCCAGACGGTAGACAATATCCATCACCAGGCCGACAGCCGGAGTGATCTCCATACGGGATAGCATGGCAAGCTGGGGGAAACTTCCTCGGATCGTGACGTAGGCGATGTAGCCGATGAGGCCGATCTTGTACAGGGATTTCACAAGCTGTGCGATGCCCTGCATGGAAACCAATCTCTTTGCGCCGTTGAGGGGATTTAGCCGATTGAAGTCCGGGCGGAGCGCTTCGAAGGCCCACATCGGGCCGGTCTGAGCCACATTCGCGAAAAGGCCGAGAAAAAACGCAGTGGCCGCCAGGGGGCCGACCGAACGGGCGACCGTTAAGAGAGCGATCCCTCCCTCACGCATGACAAGGCTGGGAGTTAGCTGGACGATGTCCAGATGGGAATAGGTGTTTTCAAAAAAGGTGCGTACGGCCCGACTGGCTCCCGATCCAAATGAGTGCAGTCCAAACAGCAGCCCCATCAGCACAAAAGTCTGGGCCAGCTCCGTGGACTTTGCGACCTGCCCTTTCTTGCGCGCGTCGTCGCGCCGTCTGGAAGTCGCCGCCTCAGTTTTTTCTCCACCTTCCGCCATTTTCTCTGTATCCTAATGTTTCGCGGCGGCGATCATTCCTTGAAAACTTGTGTTCGTCCCCGCGATGATGTGCCCCACGAATACGGTCAAGAGCGGCAGCATCAAGGCGACGGTCGCCAGACCGACGATGATCTTGAGCGGCGTGCCGACAATGAGACCTGCACCTGCGGAGCCATTCTGGCGATGAGACCGAACGCCATATCGACCACGAACAACACGCCCGCAGCGGGCAGAGCGATACGTAACCCGATGATGAACATGGACTTGATGACGGGAACGATCGCAAGTCCCATGGCCGCATGAGGCCCGGCTCCGCCGGGAGGCAGGCTGGAAAAGCTGTCTACGAGCGCGCCCAGCAGTGCGAGATGCCCGTTCGCGAGGAGGTAAATGGTGATGGCAAGCTGGTATTGGAACGCGCTAAGCACGGAGGACTGCTGCTGCGAATAGGGGTTCAGCAGATTGATCATCCCGAATCCGATCTGCGTATCCACGAAGAAGCCGGCGAGCTCCACGGAAGCAAACAGGACGCGCGCCGTATAGCCCAGGGCAATGCCATACAACGCATCTTTGATCACGAAGCCGGCGAGGAGGAAGAGATGTGTTGGGACCGCGCCGACCGAGTGGAGAACCACGGGAGTCGCGGCGAGCGAAAACATGATCGCGAACCCGGCGCGTGCCGTTTTCGGAATGGCCGGGTTGCTGAAAAGCGGGGCGGCGACCATAAGGCCGCCGATCCTCGCGAACACCAGCATGAAGCAGTAGAAATCGTGGATCCCGACGCGCGTGTAGTCGATCATTCCGATGTATTCCAGGCGGATCGGCCGCTCATTTGATCACCGGAGACATGTGGCTGAACGTGTAGGTGAAGAAATGGACCATGGTCGACAACATCCAGGAGCCAAAGAGCGCGAGGGCAAGAATAACCGCAAGGAGCTTCGGAACAAAGGTCAGGGTGAACTCTTGAATCTGCGTGACGGCCTGGAAGAGACTCACCATGACGCCCGCCACCAGCCCGAACAACAGCACGGGAAGCGCGAGTTGCAGCGCGACCAGCATCCCGTTGCGCCCGATTTCAAGAACGTCTTTTTGGGTCATATGGGCAGCCTTGGAGGAAAATTCGGTAATGCGGCGCCGACAGAGGGTCAGAGCCTCGCGCAGGACGCACGCTTCTGTCTTTATTATCGGCACGATTTCCCGGGATACTTACCTGCTTTTTTCGATTCTTCCCCTCCGGCAGGAAAACCCGGTCGGTATGGTGAAGGGTACATTGCGAACCACCCACGAAATGGAGTAAACTATCAGTGCAGAATATTTTAAACTCTCATCTCCGTGTCGCCAGTCTGCTTACGCTGCTTTTCATTTGTCTTTTCCCCCTGGCGGGCCGAGCTCAGGATCTGTTCGTGAGCGACCGCGCCAACAACCGCGTACTGCGCATCGGAGGTAAGGATGGCGCGGTAAAAGAAAACTTTGCCCGGGGCGGACCCTTGACCTCGGTGAACGGGATCGTCTTTGGCGCGGACGGAAACCTTTACGTCGCAAGTGAGGATGGCGCCCGCGTTCTCCGATACAACGGCAAGACCGGCGCGTTCCTTGGTACGTTCGTCCCCCAGGGGAGCGGCGGCCTGAAAGGGGCCGTCGACCTCCGTTTTGGACCGGACGGAGCCTTGTATGTCACCGACTTCCCCGGCAATCAGATCCTGCGATACAATGGTAAGACCGGCGCTTTCCTGGACGTCTTCGTTCCGGGCGGGCGGGGCGGACTGAATGGCCCTATTCGCATGACATTCGGACCGGATGGCACCTTGTATGTCGGAAGTTTTTTCAATAATGCCGTGCTGCGCTTCGATGGAAAGTCGGGCGGCTCGCTGGGCTTTTTCGTGGGCCCGGGAGTGGGCGGACTGCGCAAACCCACGGGCATGCGGTTCGGCCCGGACGGCAATTTTTACCTTGGCAGCCGCGAGAACCACGAAGTCTTGCGCTTCAGCAGTTCCGGCTCCTTTATGGACGTCTTCGTCCCGTCCGGTTCGGGAAGACTGCGTTCCACGGAAGATATCACGTTCGGCTCGGACGGCAACCTGTATGTCACCGGCCAGGAAACTCCTGCGGTTTTGCGCTTCAACGGCAAAACAGGGGCTTTCATGGATAATTCGGTTCCATTCGGTTCGGGCTCCGTACGCGGAATCACTTTTGGCCCCGCTCCGGCTCCGCTGGCTGTCCAGCCTGCGGCCGCTGCTTCGCCGTAACGGGCTGACTGGATAGGTCGGTCAAAGAGAAAGGTTGTTTCATGAGCCTGAGAGCGCTGGTTGGTGCGCAAGAAGTCGCCGTTGCCTTTAGAGAATTCGCTCGTCACTTCGGCCGAGGCGGAGAAGTGCTGACACGCAACATCAGTTATTCCGCAGGATCCGAAGAGACCGAAATCCGATGGTTCCCGGAGTTGAAGATCTGGGTGGTCTTGCAGCCGGATCGGATGGACAATCGGTACTGGTGCGGGTTCGGCATGGACGACCCGACAGACCGGGAGTCCCTTTCCCTGACGTGCGAGATCAATCCTCCGCGCGAAGGCAAGAACCGTCAGTGCGCGGCCGTCTTCGTGCGCAGCAACAACGGAACGATCTACCTCGCGCACAGCGGACGCGTGGGCGGTGGCCGCGCCGGAGTCGGCAAGGCGTCTTTCCTCGAGTTTTACGGGGATCGCACGGTCGATCGGGTGGAATGGCCGGACAAGCAGGCGTGGGATTACATTATCATCGGCGCTCTGGACGACGACGACTTCCCCGCCGAAGTCGCGGAGTTCGTTCGCCGCGTCGCGCAGTTCAAGGAAGAAGCCGCGGCCGCCGTCAGCCGCTAGAGCGCTTCCGCTCGCATCCAGACCGTTAGTAATCGGCTGCATGTAACTTTTCGTGGTCGGGCCGCAGGCAATGCCTTATCGCCGGGCGTATCGAGCCAACTCGAAGCGCCTGCTCTCCGGCACCGCCGACAATTTGCCTGACCACGAAAAAACTGTACATGCCCGACGTAAGCCGCCGCCCTTTTGTCTGCATCCGCAATAAGATCCTTCTTGTCACGCGACTTGAAGGATCTTATCCCTTTCTCTCATGTCGCTCCAAACCCACGACGCGACAGGTGCAATCCGTGAGACGTAATAATGAAGAGGGACTACGCGTAAATGGATTTAGCGCAGCAAAAGGAAAAGTTCAGCGATGCATATTTGCAGGCCATTGCCGCCGTCGCCGAATACGGTCTCGCCAAGCCGAATCCGGACTCTGACAGCGTAGACTGGATCATTTCGGCGCAGGGCGTCGGCGAAACAATACGCCGACCACGCCTGGAAGTACAGATGAAATGCACGGCGCGGGACATCGTTCAGCCAACCCATCTTCATTTTCCGTTGGAGGTCAAGAACTACAACGACCTGCGTCATCCGGACCCGCTTACACCCTGCATTTTGATCGTGGTTACGGTTCCTGATATTCTTGATGAATGGATTGCCCATTCCGAAGCGGAACTCTCCATGCGACGCTGTGGCTATTGGATATCTTTGTGCGGTGAGCCGGAAACTTCGAACACGTCCACCATAACCATCCCTATACCACGAATCCAGACGTTCACGCCGCAGGCATTGAAGAGAATGATGCAGCGCATCAACTTTGAGGGACGACTATGATCGCTTCCATAAACGATGAAACAACTCTGCGCGAGATTGGCCCAAACCAGATGGCTGCTTACCTGCGCAGCCGTTCCTGGAAACAAGTGGAACAGATCGGAGACCGCGCGACCATCTGGACAATCGCCGCTCAGGAAACTGGTAATTATGAGATCCTGCTTCCGTTGGATGCGACTTTGGGCGAGTATGCGCGCCGTATCTCCGAAGCCCTGCAAACCCTGGAAGTTGCCGAACAACGCTCCCAACTCGACATTGTTCGCGATATCGTCGCGACTACTTCGGACGTGCTGCGCATTCGGCTGGTGCATGGACTGATCGAACACGGCACGCTTCCGCTGGACCACGGCGTGATGATGGTCCAAGGCGCTCGCGACCTTGCGCTCGCTGCGGCATGTGCCACGGCTGGGCCTCGCGCACTCTACTCCTCCCGCAAGCCACAGGAGGCCATTCACTATGTTTCCGGGTTGCGGATGGGCCAGACCGAAGTGGGAAGTTTTGTACTCGCGATTCAGTCTCCGGTGATGCCTCGCGCCCAGACACAAATCTTCGAATCTATGGCATTCAGTCTGGCAGAGGAGCCCTTCGAGCGCAGGGCGCTCCTTACACTGTGCAATGCGCTGACGGCGGTGCAGCGCGCCGCTACGTCCGCTGTCGCGTCCGGAGACTATCAGCCTTTTCAGGACGCCATCCCCTCCGGCGTCAGCGCCAACCTGTGCGACGCGCTGCTGAGCTTGAGCATGGAGAACACCTCGGAAGAAGTCATGCTGCAGATCAGCTGGTCGCCAACGCGCCCGGCGGCGGATAAAACACCCACCAAGTTCCGGTTTAGCCGGGACACCTTTCCCGTTTTGCGTGAAGCGTCCCGCGTGCTGCGCGAATCGGCTCCCATAGACGAGTTTGCGCTTTCTGGCACCGTAACAGGGCTGCGTCGGGAGGAAGACGCGGATACGGGCCATGTCACGGTATCGGCCTGGATAGACCATACCTGGCGGAAAGTGCGCATGGACCTGTCCGGCGACGATTATCGCAAGGCCGTGAAGGCGCATGATGAGCATGAGGTAGTGCGGTGCGTTGGCGAATTAATAAAAGAAAACCGCAGATACTCCCTGCGTAACGTCCGCAACTTCAACCTGCTCGAATATCCCCCGGCGGATCTCCAGGGCGATACCGATCTATTTGCAGACGAACAATCCGCCTGATGCAGGCGGGCTGACTCTCTTCTTCACAAGGTAATAATGGCACTTAAGAAATCCGAACTCTACTCTTCCCTCTGGTCCGGCTGCGATGAACTGCGCGGCGGCATGGACGCCAGCCAGTACAAAGACTACGTCCTGGTGATGCTGTTTCTCAAGTATGTGAGCGACAAATACGCGGGCATCCCCTATGCCCCGATCACCATTCCCGACGGCGCGGGCTTTACGGATATGGTGGGGCTCAAAGGCTCCTCCGATATCGGCGATCAGATCAACAAGAAAATCATCGCGCCGCTCGCCAACGCCAACCAGCAGCTGTCGCAATCGGACTTTCCGGACTTCAACGACGCGACCAAACTGGGCAGCGGCAAGGAGATGGTGGATCGGCTCACCCATCTCATCGCGATCTTTGAAAACAAGTCGCTGGACTTCTCGAAGAACCGCGCCGAGGGCGACGATATTCTGGGCGACGCCTACGAGTATCTGATGCGCCACTTCGCCACCGAGAGCGGCAAAAGCAAGGGACAGTTCTATACGCCCGCCGAGGTCAGCCGCGTCATCGCGCAGATCGTCGGTATCCGCGACGCGCGGACGAGCAACGCCACCACGATCTACGACCCGACATGCGGATCGGGCTCCCTGCTGCTGAAGCTGAGCGAGGAGGCGGACGGCAGGGCTACGCTCTACGGGCAGGAGAAAGACGCCGCCACGTCCGGCCTGGCGCGCATGAACATGATCCTGCACAACAATCCGACGGCCGAAATCAAGCAGGGCAATACGCTCGCCAATCCCCTCTTTTTGGAAGGCGACGCCCTCAAAACCTTCGACTATGTGGTTGCGAATCCGCCGTTCAGCGACAAGCGCTGGAGCAACGGAGTCGATACGGTCCATGACCCGCACGAACGGTTCCAGTCTTTCGGAACGCCGCCGGGCAAGCAGGGCGATTACGCCTATCTGCTGCATATCGTGCGCTCGCTCAGAAGCACGGGCAAAGGCGCGTGCATCCTGCCGCATGGCGTGCTGTTTCGCGGGAACGCCGAGGCGCAGATCCGGCGCAAGCTGATCCGCAAAGGCTATATCAAGGGCATCATCGGCCTGCCCGCCAACCTCTTCTACGGCACGGGAATTCCGGCCTGTATCCTCGTGCTGGACAAGGAGCACGCCCACACGCGCAAAGGCGTCTTTATGATCGACGCCGGCGCGGGCTTCCTGAAAGATGGCAACAAAAACCGTCTGCGGGACCGGGACATCCATAAGATCGTGGACGTGTTCAACAGAGCCCAGGACACGCCGAAGTACGCCCGCATGGTCTCGTTCGAGGAGATCGAAAAGAACGATTTCAACCTGAACATCCCCCGCTACATCGACAATCAGCAGGAGGAGGATCTTCAGGACATCGAGGCGCATCTGCGCGGCGGCATTCCGAACCGGGATATCGCGGCATTTGAAAAATATTGGAGCGTCTGCCCGAATTTGGAGTCCGCGCTTTTCCTGTCCGCCCGCGAAAACTATAGTGAACTTAATGTCTCTCCGGCAAAGATCAAGGCGACCATCCACGAGCACCCGGAGTTCGTCGCGTTCATCCGGAACATGGAGGCGCTGTTCGCCGACTGGCGGGAGCGCGGCGCGGTCACGCTGAAGGCATTGCAGCAACATTGTCATCCGAAGGTGGTCATCCGCGACCTGGCGGAAGACCTGCTCGCGCACTACGCGAATAAGCCGCTGATGGACCGGTATGCGGTCTATCAGCATCTGATGGACTACTGGGCGGAGACGATGCAGGACGACTGTTATCTGATCGCCGCCGACGGCTGGAAAGCGGAGACCACGCGTATCATCGAGCGGGATAAGAATGGCAAAGAGAAGGACAAAGGCTGGACGTGCGATCTGATCCCCAAATCGCTCCTCGTCGCCCGCTACTTCCAGGCCGAGCAGACGGCGATCCAGGCCCTGGAGACGGAGTTGGAAGGCGTGTCGGCGACCTTGGCGGAATTGGAGGAGGAGCACGGCGGCGAGGAGGGCGCGTTCTCGGAGTTGGAAAAGGTCAACAAGGCGAACGTTATCGCCCGCCTGAAAGAGTTGAAGGGTCTCTTCGCCGCCGATGAGGACACGCAGGCAGAAGCAGACGCGCTGAATGATTGGCTGAAACTGAACAATCAAGAAGCGGACCTGAAGCGGAAGGCAAAAGAGGCGGAAGCCGCGCTCGACTCGCTCACCTATGCGAAATATCCGGCTCTGACCGAAACCGAAATCAAGACCCTCGTAGTAGACGACAAGTGGCTTGCCAACATCGGCGGCGCGGTACATGGAGAGATGGAACGGATCAGCCAGGCGCTCACCCAGCGCGTCAAGGAATTGGCCGAGCGTTACGAAACGTCGCTTCCGGAACAACTCTGCAGAGTAGCGGAGTTAGAACAGAGAGTAAACGCGCATTTGGCAAAGATGGGATTCGGATGGAAGTAAAGCCGGGCTACAAACAGACTGAGACTGGGGTAATTCCAGAAGATTGGGAGGAAAAACGGTTAGCCGATGTCGTTAGCTTTCTCGATGGAAAACGGCGGCCCGTTAAAGATTCCGAACGCGCCAAAATGCAAGGATCAATTCCCTATTATGGTGCCTCGGGGATTGTCGATTACGTAAATGACTACCTATTCGACGAGGAATTGATTCTGCTCGGAGAAGATGGCGAAAATATCTTGAGCAGAAATTGTCGCCTGGCTTTTCAAATCTCGGGAAAGGCATGGGTTAACAACCACGCTCATGTTTTAAAGCCAAATTCAAACATTAATATAGGTTTCTTGACTGACTACTTGGAGTCGCTCAACTACGAACAATACAATTCCGGGACTGCCCAACCAAAGCTTAACAAACTGACATGTTCAAATATTCTGGTAGTCCTTCCGTCCACAAAAGCCGAGCAAGAAGCCATTGCTGAAGCTCTAGGCGATGCGGATGCCCTCATCAAATCCCTTGAGCAACTCCTCGCCAAAAAACGCCACATCAAGCAGGGCGCAATGCAAGAATTGCTCACAGGAAAGAAGCGACTGTTAGGGTTCAGTGGAAAATGGGAACTGAAAATATTTAGCGATATTGCTCAACTACGGAAGGAACGAATTGACCCTCGACGGACGAGAAGTCAAGAGTTTTGTGTTGAGTTAGAGCATATTGAGCAAGGAAGTGGAAAGCTTGCCGGCAACACAGTCACCGGACAAGGTTCCTCTCTCAAGTCTGTATTCCAAGAGGGTGATGTATTATTTGGAAAGCTCCGTGCTTACTTACGGAAGTATTGGCTCGCAAACTGTGACGGTGTCTGTTCAACTGAAATATGGGTGCTAGTGGCGAAACAATCTCTACTCGTTTCCGAATACTTGTTTCAACTCGTTAAGGTGGATGGCTTTATCGAAGTAGCCAGTACAGCCCATGGCACCCATATGCCTCGTTCCGACTGGAACGTCGTGAAGAAATACGAAGTACATCTTCCTCAGCTAGAGGAGCAATTCGCTATCGCTACCGTCCTCTCGGGCATGGACTCAGAAATTGCTGCCCTCGAAGCTAAAGCCGATAAATTCCGCCAGATCAAGCAGGGCATGATGCAGGAACTGCTTACCGGGAGGATCAGACTGGTATGAGTATTGGACAGTCGGAGCGCGCGACACAGAATCGTGTCATCAAACTGTTTCGGGACGAGCTTGGTTACCGTTACCTCGGCGATTGGATAGATCGGGCCGGCAACATCGAAGAAAAGCTGCTCACCGACCACCTGCGAAACAGCAGTTACAATCCGGCGCAAATCTCCGGCGCGCTCCGTCAGCTCCACGTCGAAGCCGACAACTCCCATCGCGGTCTCTACGGCAACAACAAAGCCGTTTATGGCCTGCTGCGCTACGGCGTCCCGGTCAAGACCGATGCGGGACAGAACACCGACACCGTTCATCTGATCAACTGGAAGGAACCGGAAAAGAACGATTTCGCCCTTGCCGAAGAGGTCACGCTGCACGGCGACCAGACGCGCCGGCCCGATATCGTGCTCTACGTCAACGGCATCGCCATCGGCGTGCTGGAACTCAAGAACAGCCGCGTCTCCATAGGAGACGGCATCCGGCAGAATATCTCCAATCAGCAGGCGCAGTTCCATGAACGGTTTTTCAGCACGGTGCAGTTTGTATTCGCGGGCAACGACTCCGAGGGCCTGCAATACGGCACGATCGGCACGGAAGAAAAATACTTTCTGAAATGGAAAGAGGACGAGCAGGACGATACCCGCTTCAAGCTGGACAAATACCTGCTCAAGATCTGCGCCAAAGACCGGCTGATCGAACTGATGCACGACTTTGTACTGTTCGACGGCGGCAAAAAGAAACTGCCGCGCGTGCATCAATACTTCGGCATCAAGGCGGCGCAGGCGCATGTGGACGCCTACAAGGGCGGCATCCTCTGGCACACGCAGGGCAGCGGCAAAAGCATCCTGATGGTGCTGCTCGCAAAGTGGATACTGGAAAACAAGCCCCTTGCCCGCGTGGTGGTCATCACCGACCGCGACGACCTGGACAAGCAGATCGAGGGCATCTTCACCGATGCGGCCGAGCCGATCAATCGCACCAGCAGCGGGCGCGACCTGATGAGCCAGCTTGCGCAGCCCGCGCCACGACTGCTCTGCTCCCTCGTCCACAAGTTCGGCCGGCACGGCGTCGATAATTTCGAGCAGTTCATCAAAGAGCTGGAGGCCCGGCCCACGCAAGCGGTCGGCGAGATCTTCGTCTTTGTGGATGAGTGCCACCGCACCCAGAGCGGCAAGCTGCACCGCGTGATGAAGGCGATGCTGCCCAACGCGGTCTTCATCGGCTTCACCGGCACCCCTCTCCTCAAAAAAGACAAGCAGACCAGCCTGGAAGTCTTCGGCGGCTTCATCCACACCTACAAATACAACGAAGCGGTGACAGACAGAGTCGTTCTCGATCTCATCTACGAGGCGCGGGACATCGACCAGCATCTCGGCTCCGAAACGAGGATCAACGCCTGGTTCGACGCCAAGACCCGAGGCCTCAACGACTGGCAGAAGGACGAGCTTAAAAAGAAGTGGGGCA